>NZ_JAKKRK010000151.1:0-534 GCF_025654545.1 Shewanella sp. SM20
CCGACCCAAACATACGTCACGTCGCCACACCACACTTGATCTGGTTGAGTTACTGCAAACTGTCGATTTAGCGTATTGGGGATTGCAACATGCTCTTGTGTCGCTTTCCTATAAGAATGCTTAGGCTGCTGACAGCTTAATAACCCAAGCTTTTTCATTAGATTACGGGCTCGATAACGACTGAGACCAATCCCTTTGTTAGTCACTAATTGCGCTATCGTTCGCGCACCGGCAGAGCCATGACTAATACGATGTGCGGCCTTCACTTCACTGCATAAAATAGTCAAGTCTGCATCAATATGTTCTTTTCTTTTTAGCCAATACTTATAGCTACTTCGATGCACTTTGAATGCATTACAAATTGTGAGAATAGAGTGGCTCTGCTTGAGTGCGCTGATTAGCGTAAATTGTTCATCGAGTCTGACATCAAGAGAGCGGTAGCCTTTTTTAGGATAAGATTGTGCTCCTCAAGACGAGCTATTTGCTTCTTCAGCTCACGGATTTCAATTTGTTCAGGGGTAATCGGAGATGCTT
>NZ_JAKKRK010000152.1:0-529 GCF_025654545.1 Shewanella sp. SM20
GTAAGCGTAACGCCAGTAAGCGTAACGCCAACCACACATTCCAATCCTAACTGATCAACTTTACCCTGTCTGCCATTATCAACTGCCAGGGTAATCATCATGCACCGTACCAAAGAACAATGGCTGGCCTTGTTTGCCGAGCAAGCCCAAAGTGGTCTCACCCAAACTGAATTTGCAAAACGTCAGGGCATCATTCCTACATATTTTAGTTATCGCAAGCGTCAGTTGTTGGCGTTTCAGGATGATGACGGTGGCTTTGTTGAGCTGACGCCACAGGGTTTGCAGCTGAATCAATGTATCCGTCCGGTGATCTGCACCTAGCCTAGTTTTGCATTCCAAGGTAACAAATGATCCAGGCTTTCTGGCTTGAGTGACAGCTGCTCTAGGCAGTACATGAGATAGTCAAAAGGCATCAGCCCATTAGCCTTGGCAGTTTCTATCATGCTGTACAGTATGGCACTGGCTTTTGCTCCATTGGCCGTGTTGGCAAATAGCCAATTTTTACGGCCAATGACGAACGGCTTTATGG
>NZ_JAKKRK010000153.1:0-519 GCF_025654545.1 Shewanella sp. SM20
AGGCGAGGCGCTCTCCCAGCTGAGCTATAGCCCCATTTACATGCAGTGCGAGTAAGTAAGATGTTCCAAACCTCTAAAAGGATTGGTTTGCCAATCATTTCTTATCAAGGCGGACAGTGGCGACGTTTAGTTCACTAAACGAGTCACTTTCCAACGCTGAGAAGGAAGGATTGGTGGGTCAGAGTGGACTTGAACCACCGACCTCACCCTTATCAGGGGTGCGCTCTAACCAGCTGAGCTACAGACCCATCTTTGATAAACCTATTTAACTAGGTCCATCTTTTACTCTTTCTTCTATCAAGCAAATCTGTGTGAACACTCAACAAACATTAAGTTAGTCGTATAGGTAAGGAGGTGATCCAGCCCCAGGTTCCCCTAGGGCTACCTTGTTACGACTTCACCCCAGTCATGAACCACAAAGTGGTGAGCGCCCCCCCGAAGGTTAAGCTACCCACTTCTTTTGCAGCCCACTCCCATGGTGTGACGGGCGGTGTGTACAAGGCCCGGGAACGTATTCAC
>NZ_JAKKRK010000017.1:0-85481 GCF_025654545.1 Shewanella sp. SM20
TCATATTCATATTACACGAGCTTGAAATTCAGACAATTAATATGACGCATTCAGATTAAGCAAAGTATGAGACGTCGCGGGAATTGTTGGGATAACGCACCGATGGATCGTTTCTTTAGAAGTTTGAAATCTGAATGGATACCCGCAAGTGGTTATGGGAATTTCACAGAAGCAGATAAAGAGATCACAAATTACATCACTGGATATTACAGCGAGACTAGACCCCATCAATATAATGGTGGGTTAACGCCAAATGAGTCAGAACGTTTATATTGGAATGACTCTAAAATCGTGGCCAATTTTACTTGACCACTACACTTTGAGGCTGGTGCGGGTTTGATTTGGTATCCTACGGGCACCTTTAACAAGGTAGAATTAGCGGGAGATTGGGATATCACTCATAACCAAGCAGGCGAACGACTTGAAGAAGAGTATGAAGCCTACATAGAAATCCTCGGCGCATTACAAAGCGAAATCACCTTTGGTATAGAAACCCGTGAACGTGTGGGCCCTCGCCTCGATGCTTCACTGCTCACTATCGCCGGAAATAGTCAACTATATGATGAAACCCAAGTGTGGTTTTATGGCGCAGTAACCCCGTTATCGCCCCTGAGTATGGAGCTTGAAATGTACTACGGCGATGAAATTGATTTTATCAATGATAGGCTGGGCACTAAAACGCAAATGAACCCGAGTATCAATTGGAAAATTGCTAATGGACTTTCTATCGATATATCCCATCTTTATCAGCAAATGGATGTGGAACAAGGTGCGCTTTTTACCGCTAATCTGAGCGATGTACGCCTCAACTGGCAATTCAGTCTACACAGTTTTATTCGCCTTTCTAGCATTTACACCCGGATAAATCGCAATGTAGCGCAGTATTTATATTCAGCGCCGCAGAGTGAGGAAGCGCATTTAGGCAATGAGCTCCTCTACGGTTATAAACTCAATCCGCAGAGTGTGTTCTACCTCGGATACTCTGATAGTTTGCAGGCTAATGATGAGTTAAGCCGCCTGACACGGGACGAGAAAACCTACTTTATGAAGTTAAGTTACGCATGGCTGCTATAAACAATCATTGCCTTAAACAGAAAGCAACTTAGGCAAACAACTGACATAAAAAGCCCACATCTTCCTCGATGTGGGCTTTTTATTATGGCGGTGAGAATCTTAGACCTTCTGCAGAATAACACTGCCAATAGAATATCCTGCGCCAAACGAACTCAATAAACCTAAATCGCCAGTCTTAAAGTCACCGGAAAACTTGTGAAATGCAATCACAGAACCCGCGGAAGCCGTATTGGCGTATTCATCTAACACCACGGGCGCTTGTTCCGCTGACACATCATCCCCAAGCAACTTTCTCACTACAAACTGATTCATGTTGATGTTCGCTTGATGCAACCATAAACGCTTAAAAGACTGTGGCGTTAACGCTTGTTCGGCCAGATGTTCATCCAAATGCTGATAAATCATCGGCAACAGCTCTTTAAATACCTTGCGCCCTTGTTGGTGGAATAACTTATCAGCTTGATGGGCCGCACTCGGATCGCAGCGATTCAAGAAACCGAAATTACTGCGAATATTGTTCGAGTAATCGGTAAAACAGCGGCTTGAGAGGATCTTAAACACATGATCAGACTGGGCTAAGCTTTGTTCTTCCAGTACCAGAGCCGTCGCCACATCACCGAAGATAAAATGGCTGTCACGGTCGCGATAATTCACCTGTGCCGAGCAAATCTCAGGGTTGATCACTAACACTCTTGAGGCAGAACCCGTAGCAATGGCATTAGCCGCGGCGACAATTGCAAACGTCGCCGATGAACACGCTACCTGCATGTCGTAACCATAACCCCGCGTACCCAGTGCACGTTGAATTTCAATCGCCATAGCAGGATACGCACGCTGAGTATAAGCACAGGCAACAATCACTAAGTCAATTTGCTCAGCCTTGAGATTGGCATTCTTTAGTGCCATCAAGGCAGCTTCAAGGCCAATCTCAGCCTGCATAGATAATTCGTCACTGCTGCGCTCAGGAATCAACGGCATCATGACTTCGGGATCCAGAATGCCCTCTTTCACCATCACATATCTGTGCTTGATACCTGAGGCTTTTTCAATAAACTCGCTCGATGAATAGGACAAAGCCGCAACATGGCCTTGCTCAATTAAGCCTGCATTTTCAAGATTGAAAATATCCACATAAGCATTGAAGCTCTCAACTAAGGCTTCATTGGAAATACTGTGGGGCGGCGTAAATAGGCCACTCCCCGAAATGACGACCTGTTTCATAAATGCTCCAAACGGGTACTGGTTGTAAGGTGAGCAGAGGATGCATCATCACTCGCAAGCACAGGTGCTAACTCATTTTGCCCCTGCGCTTGTTGCTCTAATCGTTGCTTTTTATGCATTTGCACTAAGTCTATCACGACTGTTGAAGATATTTTATCTTGGATCCCCTGCCGATTGGCATCCCAAAATATTTGCATAAAGCCAAGTAAGCCTGTGGTAAAGCCTGCGGCATAGCCACCATAACGGCCAAACGCGGCCCATAAACTGATGTTGGCACCATCGAGCTGGATCACCCGAATGCCCAACATCTTCTTACCTAAGGTTTGACCATCAAATCGTGCAGTAAAGACGGTAAAGTAAAACGCTGCCCAACCAAAACCCAGCCCCATATCACTCAGAAAGCCTTTCACCCAAGCGACAACACTATGGGTTGTAGCTTCATCAACGGTTCTGAGGCGAGAATATTGCGAAGAGCTCACATTCACTGCATCAGCCGCCGCGCTTTGCGGCTGTACATCCGGCGAAATAGCTTGAATAGGCTGAAGTGGCTCAGGCAGAGAATCTGTTGTCGCCAACTCAACAGGAAGCGTAATAACAGGCCATAGGCTGCCATTAAGCACTTCCGCCTGTAACTTTTCACTGTCTACGGCAGGCAAACTACTATTGGCTATGGTTGCTAGCACTATTTCACGTTGATCATTTTCTGTCATGCCCTTTGATCCTGAAGCGCTTTTTATCGCTTCATGTAGGGATTGAACTTGAGTTTTACCACAAGCATAATTATTACACTGGCTCAACGACATCAATGCTGGTAGTGACGTAATGATTTGTTCACCTAATGCCAATTGTTGCTCTACTCCCTCACTGCTTTTAACGTCTGTTCCATTAAAATCAAACAGATTATTAGCGGTTGTCAGCAACATAAAAACCAACATCAAGGCATAAAGTCCCCACTTTAATAAACGACCAAACTTACGACTGCGCTTTTCAATCCAGATAATACTGACCACCAGCAAGACAAACATCCAATCCATCTGCTCAGCTAACACAGTGATCAGCAAACCATCAATCAGTATGGCTAACATCCGCTTCAACGGTGTCGCCAATGGGGTATATAACACGGCTGCTGCAATGGTAAATGCCTTTGGTGTTACCATCGTTTTTGGATCTTTACCCAGATCCATTTGTTGCTGCTTCATCTTTGCGCTTGTCCGATACGAGTGATAGGCTAGTTTTACGATTGAGACATCAAGAAGTTATCCCTGTTAATGCCACAATCTTTTTTATGTTAGCAAGAGGTTAACACAGTTAAACTGGCTGCCAATCAGGGTTTGCGAATAACAGCACACCCTTTAATAACCAAATCGAATAAAGAAGAACAAACAATCACTTCTAAAAGCGCCACAGCAGATTATGATTCAGTAGTGCCAACATAGGAGCAAGCAATCCATGAGCAAAATTTTCGAAGATAATTCATATACTATTGGTAATACACCGCTAGTACGTTTAAACCGTGTTAGCCAAGGTAAAGTGCTGGCCAAAGTCGAAGCCCGTAACCCAAGTTTCAGTGTTAAATGCCGTATCGGTGCCAATATGATTTGGGATGCCGAGAAGAAAGGTCTATTAACAAAAAATCACGAGCTGATTGAGCCGACATCAGGCAACACAGGTATTGCATTAGCGTATGTTGCCGCGGCCCGTGGCTATAAACTGACCCTGACCATGCCAAATACCATGAGTTTAGAGCGTCGTAAGCTACTCAAAGCTCTAGGCGCAACTCTCGTGCTGACTGAAGGCGCGAAAGGCATGAAAGGTGCGATTGATAAAGCGGAAGAAATTCGCCAATCGGCTCCTGAAAAATACATTTTATTGCAGCAGTTTAATAACCCTGCTAACCCAGAAATCCATGAAAAAACCACAGGTCCAGAAATCTGGAATGATACCGACGGTGAAGTGGATGTGTTTGTTGCCGGTGTAGGTACTGGCGGTACAATTACTGGCGTAAGCCGTTACTTGAAAAAAGTGGCCGGTAAGACCATCACCTCAGTTGCGGTTGAGCCAGCAGATTCCCCTGTTATAGCTCAAACCTTAGCGGGTTTACCTGTGCAACCAGGGCCGCATAAAATCCAAGGTATTGGTGCAGGCTTTATCCCAGGTAACTTAGATTTAGAATTGATTGACCGTGTTGAAGCTGTAACTAACGATGAAGCCATCGACATGGCCCGCCGCTTAATGCAAGAAGAAGGCATTTTAGTGGGTATTTCATCGGGTGCCGCCGTTGTCGCCGCAAACCGCATCGCTGAGTTGCCAGAGTTTGCAGGCAAAACCATTGTGGTGATTTTACCATCGGCAGCCGAGCGTTACCTATCTTCAGTCTTGTTCCAAGGCCAATTCGGCGACGAAGAAAACGTTCAATAAACGACGTTTTATCGTCCTTAAAATACCCAGCTTTGGCTGGGTATTTTTATTTATGGCATTCCATTATTTAGATCTCGATTACAGAGCATAAACAAGTTACTGCTCAAGTTTGGATACAGCTCATAGTTCTTTGTATCTCAACTGGCTTTCACGGCTAACTTGGTTATAAAGAACGGACCCGCTCGCCAATTCATTCCTTTTTATGTCTTTTTACCGAACACCAAGTAATATCAGCGCCTTCAATGCGAAGTTTGAAGCTCAAAAAATTGCCTTTGGCCCCATCAGCTTTCAAGTCGCCCACTGCCTACTCAAATTCGATGTGCTAGCCCAAATAGATAAAGCGGCCGAGCATGGGATCACTGCAGCCGAGTTAAGCCAATCCACCCCACTGAGTGAATATGCCTTGGGAGTATTGCTGGATATGGGACTCAGTATGGGGCTCGTTTGGCAGCATGAGTCTGGCTATGTCCTCGACAAAACGGGGCACTTTTTACTCCATGACGACATGGCCGCCATCAACCTTAACTTTGTGCAGGACGTTTGTTATCAAGGCCTTTTTAGCCTTGATACCGCACTACTCGAAGGCAAGGCCGCAGGACTTAAGGTGTTCGGTGACTGGAATACCATCTACCCCGCCTTAAAAGATCTACCACCCAAAGCGAAACAGAGCTGGTTTGCCTTCGATCATTACTATTCGGATCATGCCTTTCCACAGCTTCTGCCATTAGTGTTTGCCCATAAGCCAAGCCATTTAGTGGATATAGGCGGCAATACGGGAAAATGGGCACTGAGCTGCTGTGATTATGACGCAAACGTTGAAGTCACGATTATGGATTTCCCGGGGCAACTAGAGGTAGCCACACAAAATGCACTCGCACGAGGTTTTGCAGCGCGCGTGCATACCTTTGCCACCGATCTGCTGGACGACTCCCTACCCTTTGTCGAAGGCGCCGATACTTACTGGATGAGTCAATTTTTGGATTGCTTCTCAAAAAGCCAAATCCTGAGCATTTTACAACGCACGGCAAAGGCAATGACATCAAGCTGCCAACTCTTTATCGTCGAAACCTTTTGGGATAGACAGCCATCGGCCGCCTCCGCCTATTGCGTAAATGCCACTAGCCTCTATTTCAGCGCCATGGCCAATGGCAATAGCCGCATGTATCACTCTAAGGATTTATTGGCCCTGCTTCACCAAGCGGGACTGTATGTGGATGAAGACACAGACA
This sequence comes from Shewanella sp. SM20, assembly GCF_025654545.1. Taxonomy (NCBI): domain Bacteria; kingdom Pseudomonadati; phylum Pseudomonadota; class Gammaproteobacteria; order Alteromonadales; family Shewanellaceae; genus Shewanella; species Shewanella sp. SM20. Next base: position 5,943 of record NZ_JAKKRK010000017.1, read on the forward strand.
ATCTTGGCCTAGGGCACACGCTACTGCGTTGTAAACTCAAACCTTAAGTTTAATAGCAACATCAAAGTAAACAAAACTTATTCAATGAATAAAATTAATCAAATTTATTTATCATAGATACCCGCAGTACACTAAATACATCAAAACAGCGCCCCAAAAAAGCGATGTTAAGCATTGTCAGTATTGAGAGGTATTCAAAATGACTTCAAAACGCAAACGCTGGACATCCCACGCAGCTAAACTTCCCAGCCCTATGGCTGGGTTGGCACTGGCAATTGCCAGCTTAGGTTGGACATGGGAGAACATGACACCTTCACTTAATGGCGCAGGACAACTCACAGGTGCCATCATAGCCTCTGTGTTACTGTTATTGCTCATGGGTAAATTCATGCTTCATCCTAATATTTTAAAGGACGAGCTAAGTCACCCTGTGATTGGTAGTGTGATCCCCACCTTCGCCATGGGCTTGATGGTGGTGTCTAAATCACTCGGCGATTATTTCCCCCATGCAGGCTTAACTCTGTGGCTAGTCGCCATTGGTATCCATGTGATCTTCCTAAGCGCGTTTATCTACTATCGCGCCATTGATTTTAAACTCGAGCACATGGTGCCAAGCTGGTTTGTACCACCGATTGGCATTATCGTCGCGGCAGTGTCTTTCCCTGTGTCTGACTACCAATGGTTAGCAAATGCCATTTTGGTTTTTGGGATGTTGGCTTACTTAATCATGCTGCCTTTGATGCTCTATCGCCTCATTTTCTGTCAGGCGATACCCGATGCCGCTAAACCAACCATTGCCATTCTCGCGGCGCCCGCCAGTTTATCACTTGCAGGTTATCTGACCGTTTGCGAGCAGGCGTCGATTCCCTTAGTCGCCTTACTACTGAGCATCGCCATTCTGATGACCAGCATCATCTACTTGGCCTTCTTTCACCTACTAAAACTGCCCTTTAGCCCAGGCTACGCAGCCTTTACCTTCCCTATGGTGATCGGTGCAACCGCCCTCTTTAAAACCGCTGCTTGGTTAACGCAGTTCAATAACATGGGTGAGTTAGCGATATGGATAAAATACTTAGCAGAATTCGAATTGGTAATCGCCACCTTAGTGGTTGCCTATGTCGCCCTACGTTATTTAGGACACTACTTTCCACTGCAATTTAACGTGGTAGAGCAAAAATCAGTTCTAAATAGCAAATAAACAGAACAGCTTTTTGTAAAAAAAATTAACCATAAAAATGAATTGTTCACTCAAAAAACTAAACAATAAACCGAAAGCGAAGTGAATAGATATTCACTTCGTTTTTATATTTAAACAGTTAAAATTAAATAATCAGAAATAGTATTTGATTAGTTTTTATTCTTTACAACATTTCATTCCATAATTTTACTTCTAGTTTCCTGACGCGGTGTAAAAATATCACCATACAAAATTAAACCGCATGAAAACCCTTATTGATAACACTCCTCAATCATCCAATCTAAAATATATGGAATGACAAACCATATCGTTATTAATTTTTACTTTTTCACATAAAATAGTTTCAAACTATTATTGAAAACAACAAAATTAAAACACAATAAAACAAAGCATTAGCAACAATAAAAAAACAAAAAGAACCAATAATAAAAACAAAAAGCCAAATAAAAAACAAAACACTCAGATTAAAACCTTATCTGCCACCGATTACACACACACCCTACTTATATCTGCATTTTAAAAAGAGAGTAAATAACAAATTTTAAACAAAACTCCAGCATGACCAATGTTGCACTTGTTATTTTCTTGTGGTTATATCCTGAACTCAATTAAATGAGAGCTTAATTCTTTACATAAGTAACCATTTAAGAAAAATAAAAAATAAACATACAACATGTGTTAAGGGAGAATAAAATGCGTGCAAATTCTACATTAGCCAAAGCAGTTCGCTTTGCATTAATAAGCGGAGCAGCTACTGCCGCGTTAACCACTTCGATAGTATATGCAGCTGAAGATGGTGCCAAAGTTGAACGTATTGAAGTAACAGGTTCACGTATTAAGCGTACCGATATGGAAACCGCAACCCCAGTTACAGTACTAAGTGCTGATGATATGGCAAAACAAGGTTTTACTAACGTACAAGATGCATTGCAGAGCCTGACTTCAACAACAGGAGCAATGACAACTCAATCAGTACATGGTTTTACACCAGCTGCGTCATCAATCAGTTTACGTAATGCGGGTGCAAGCAGAACGCTAACATTGATTAACGGTAAACGTCTCAACCAATATCCTAAACCAGCAGGTGGTACAGACAACTTTGTTGATACCGCAAACTTACCAATGGAAGCTGTTGCTCGTATTGAGATATTACAATCTGGTGGTTCAGCAATTTATGGTGCAGATGCTGTTGGTGGCGTAGTAAACATTATTTTAAAAAGAGATTTTGATGGCGTCGCATTAAAATATCGACATGGTGATACTACTGAAGGCGGTGGTGGAAGCGATCGAATTGCGCTATCTCTGGGTTCATCTTCCGAACGTGGTAACGTCTCAACCTTCATCGAATTTACTGATACTGAGCGTTTGAATGCAACTGATAGAGCTGTTTTTGGATTAGATACAGACAAAGTACCTTATAGTAAATATTCACAATACAGCTCATATGGGGCTGGCATTACAGGTAAAAAACCTGCTGGTGGAACGACACCAAAAGGCCAACGTGTCCTAACTGCGAGTGAATGCGAAGCGGGCGGTTTTCTTTGGACAGGTAGCGCATGTGGCTTTGATCGCTCAAAGTGGCGCGATCTATCACCAGAAAGCACTCGTTTTATCAGTTCAACGAACTTTAACTATGAACTTGCAGATAATTTGAACTTTGTAGGACGTCTTGATTTTGCAGAAGCAAAATCAACAACACGTATCGAACCTATGGGTATCGATAACTACACAGTCAATGTTGCAGGAGACAAAGTAACTTTAGGCGTTGATTTAGATGATTCACTGACAAAGACATTCGACAAGAATACAGGTCTTGGTGGAGATTTTAAAAATGCCGAAAATGGTGACTACAACTATATTCGTCGTTTGCACGAATTCGGCAACCGCGCAGGAGAAACAAGTACCCGTAACTATTTCTTCACCGCGGGCTTGGAAGGCGTGATCGCTGATGATTATAGTTGGGATACATCCGTAAATTACGGCCGTACTAATGTGGATGTATTCAATAGTGGCTTTGCGACTGTGGGTGGATTATTTAATTATCTAGCTCAAGGCACTGACGGTAAATCACTGCTTGCGCCAATCAGCACAAATGATGTCAGCGGTATAGCGTACACTCCGTTTGAAAAAGCTCAATCAACTCAAAAAAATATTCAAGCAAATATCACAGGTCCAGCATTTGAACTGCCAGCAGGTTCAGCTGACTTTGCTTTTGGGGCAGAATATACCACTCAAGACTACTCATCAGAATCTGACTCAGAATCTGTTAAAGGCAATATTCTAAGCCGTGGTGGTTCATCAGGTGCTGGTGAGCGTTCATACTGGGCAACCTATATGGAATTAAAGCTTCCAGTTCTTGAGGACTTAACACTTGATGCGGCCTTACGTTATGACCGATATGATGATTTCGGTGGAAATTTGTCGCCTCAATTAACCGTAGAGTATCGTCCACTTGATGAATTATTAGTTCGTGGCTCTATCAGTAAAGTGTTCCGCGCACCAGATATGCATCGCGTATATGGAGATGCAACTCAAGCATATAGCAATATCATTGATTTTAAACAGTGCCAAGCTCTAGGTGGAACTCCATCTCAGAAAAATCCAGATCCAACACTGAACAAAATCTGTAATGAACTCAATATTGATATCACTACTGGTGCTAACAAAGATCTTAGCGCTGAAACAGGCTATACAGCCAACATAGGTGCTGTTTATGGTGGCGATAGCTTAAATGCTTCACTCGATATTTGGGAGTGGAAACTGGATGACATGGTAAGTGACATCTCTGCAAGCAAAGCTGCTCGTGAATATGAAACTTATGCAAACATGATCACCCGTGACGCATTAGGTACCATTACTCACATTAATACCGTCGCACAAAACCTTGCTTATCAGAAAGTTCGTGGTATTGACTTAACCACTGGTTATGGATGGGATGTCGCTGACTTTGGTGAGTTAAAACTAAACTTTAATGGTACTTATATTCTTCTTTCTGAAGTACAAACAGATCCTACAGCTGCAATTGATGATGACATTGATGATGGTGGTTTACCGCAATATAAAGCTAATATCATTTTAGGTTGGTATATAAACGATTTTGAAACAACTTTAGGCGCTTACCACACAGCAAGAATGCATGGTGTTGGATATAAATCGTTTAAAAAAGCTGCATTAGATAAAGGTTTGGCATTCGATGAAAGTGCAAACGAAATTGCATCACAAACGAAGTGGAACTTAACATCGGCTTATAACATCACAGACGCAATTAAAGTGACTGGCGGTGTAATGAACTTATTTAATGCTGGACCAAACTTTGATCCAACAGATACAGCCTGGCCACACTATAACCGTTCATCATATGATGCGCGTGGTCGTGAATGGTTTATCGAAGGCGAAGTTAAATTCTAATATGGTGTTGATTAGTTAGAACCTAATCAAAAAACGGCATCTTCGGATGCCGTTTTTATTTACTTCATTATTTACACATCATAGTAAACCGACATAAAAAAATGCCCAACTACTTGCTGGGCACTTTCCCTTCAGACTGATAATTAAAGACGTTTTAAGAATGTTTAGTCAGCTTAATCTCACTCTGATGCTGAGGTTTTTCAGTATGTGAATGTGGTGCAGAAAAGTGTTCATGATGAGCTTTGTGTGATTCAGCCAAGGTTGCTTTACCCTGCTCTATCCACCAATAACCTAAACCAACAATCACACCGCCACCGACAATATTGCCTAAGGTTACAGGTATTAAATTATTGAATATAAAGTTTGCCACGGTTAAATCGGCAAATTGTGCTTGAGTAACCCCTAAAGACACGAAGAACTCTGGGCTGGCGATTGATTGGATCATCATGCCCATAGGCACCATAAACAGGTTAGCGATACTGTGTTCAAAGCCACTACTGACGAACATAGCCACAGGTAAAATTAACAGTAACGATTTAGTCAGCACATCACGGCTGGCAAAGGTCATCCACACACCTAAACACACCAACATGTTACATAAAATGCCTAAACTAAAGGCTTGAATCCAAGTATGGTGCAGTTTGTGCTGTGCCACTTTAAGGGCATTTAATCCCCAGTTACCACCATCAAGATCATACATACCTGCGGCAGTGATCAAGCAAACCATCAACATAGCGCCGACAAAATTGCCGGCATACACGCGGCACCAACATTTGAGTAATTCAGCGCCAGTGACCTGTTTTTGTGCCCAGGCAACGGTACTGAGCACAGAACTGGTGAACAGTTCTCCACCGCAAACAACCACTAAAATTAAACCTAAACTAAAGGCTATTCCGCCAACGAAACGAACTAAACCCCAAGACGCATCGCCTGCGCCAGTAGTTACGGTTAAATAAAAAACAAAGGCTAAAGCGATAAATGCGCCAGCAAACACAGCTAAGCCAAAGGACTGCCAAGGTGCTTTAACCACTTTGCTTGTCCCGTAAATTTCAGCCTGATTGTAACAGCTAAAATGAGCTGAAACCTGTGGCGCTTCATGTGCGCTGTTTGTCACAGTTGGAACTGATGACGATGGATTTGGGCTTTTCATTGCATAACTCCAACTTCAGATAAACAAACTTGAACGCGTAGCATAGGTATCTCCAGCAGCGCCATTGCGCAGATAACACGAATCAAAACCGAGATAATGATTTGCTTAGCTTAAATGATGATTCACTAAAGTCTCGCTTTGTATCATACAACGCGCTTATGCTGTGAAGCAGATATTGCTAAAGCGTGATGCTATTCACACCCAAAATGTGAAAACTTTGAAGCCAAAAACACAAAAGGTTAATTGGTCTTACCACAGCAACCCGATTTTCATCGCGAGAATGTGGCTTAATTAAGATGGTATACAATGCATATCCTGCACGTTTCCATTTCATATTTAGCGAACTAACGCTTAAATTAATGCGCTATAGATTCAAGCAAACCTCAGCAATGACACATTAAATGACCAATAGCTTGATGCGTGTCTCTCGGTATTCATTAAATTGAACCCACTATAACCCATACTTTAGCATTTACAGTTTAGTCCAACAGCAAGTAACAAGTTGCCTGCATCATAGCAAACTACTGTATTTAGCCACTCTTTAACCCTTCCTGAATGATTTAAGCATTGCATGCTTTATTTGATGGCGTTATGACATGCCGTCTCCTAAATCGACACTAAGTTAGCAAATAAAAATAAATTAATACAAATAGCTAACATCAAACTTATTTTTAATATCATAACCACTGCGCCTACTGTGACAGCTCCCATTATCGAGCCGTGACTCCCACCAATCAAAATCAGCCTATACGAGGATAGATTTATCCTCGCTAAAGGTGGACAGTAAATGGTAACAATATAGGCAGGCTGATTTAAGAGATAATGGGGTTCAGATGTCACACCAACTTAAAAAGCGTGCCGTATTCCCTATTGTGGTAAAAAAATGCTACCTAGCTAGCAAATTTGGGATTAACAGAGCATAAACCAAGCCGTTTAAGATGCGATAGCGACAGACCTATGTTAATATGCCTATGGACAATTGGTCTTACCAATTATAAAGATTTATCAGTAGCCGATAATCAAAGTAAGCGAATATTTGTCATCTTATCGGGTATCAATAGACAGACTTTTGGAGTGACGAGCGCTTCAAAATCCAGTTCCCATCATAGGGCGTCATCATGAAGGGAGCTTTATTTCAGGAATTAGCTATTGGCTTATACTCAGCATTGCTTAACGCTGATCGCCAATAACCTTTTATCTCAACCAGAAGGTATTAGTACGATGACCGACAAAACTGAACTGTTTGCCAACGCATGGGAAGGCTTTACTCCTGGCGATTGGAAATCTGAAGTCAATGTACGTGACTTTATCCAACAAAACTACGCGCCTTTTGAAGGCGACGAGTCCTTCCTCGCCGGTGCCACAGAAGCGACCACAAAATTGTGGGATAAAGTCATGGAAGGCATCAAACAGGAAAACCGTACCCACGCGCCTGTTGATTTCGACACTAAGATGGTTTCAACCATCACTTCCCACGACGCTGGCTATATCAACAAAGAATTAGAAACTATCGTTGGCTTACAAACAGACGCGCCGCTAAAACGCGCTATGTTGCCTAACGGTGGTATTCGTATGGTGGAAAGCTCATGCGCCGCCTACGATCGTGTACTGGATGAAGATGTTAAATATGTTTATTCAGAACTGCGCAAAACCCATAACCAAGGTGTGTTCGATGTTTACACCCCCGAAATTATGGCCTGTCGTAAATCAGGTATTTTAACGGGCTTACCCGATGCTTATGGCCGTGGCCGTATCATTGGTGACTATCGCCGTGTGGCACTTTACGGTATCGATTACCTGATGAAAGATAAGTTTGCCCAATTTAGCTCACTGCAAGTGCAGTTCGAAGCGGGTGAAGAGTTATCTAACGTTATCCAATTACGTGAAGAAATTGCCGAGCAACACCGTGCATTAGGCCAAATGAAGAAAATGGCTGCCAAGTATGGCTTCGATATTTCTCGTCCAGCGACTAATGCACAAGAAGCGATCCAATGGACTTACTTCGGCTATTTAGCTGCAGTGAAGAGCCAAAACGGCGCTGCCATGTCATTAGGTCGTACCTCTTCATTCCTCGACATCTATATTGAACGTGATCTAAAAAATGGCACCTTAACTGAGCAACAAGCTCAGGAAATGGTTGACCATTTTGTGATGAAATTGCGTATGGTGCGTTTCCTACGTACCCCTGAATACGACGAATTGTTCTCAGGCGACCCAATTTGGGCAACGGAGTCAATCGGCGGTATGGGCTTAGATGGCCGTACGTTAGTGACGAAATCAAGCTTCCGTTTCTTGAACACCCTTTACACTATGGGTCCAAGTCCAGAGCCAAACATCACAGTATTATGGTCAGATAAACTGCCAATCGGTTTCAAAAAATATTGCGCCAAAGTGTCTATCGACACTAGCTCAATCCAATACGAAAACGATGACTTAATGCGTCCTGATTTCCAATCAGACGACTATGCAATCGCCTGTTGTGTGAGCCCTATGGTTGTGGGTAAACACATGCAGTTCTTCGGTGCTCGCGCTAACTTAGCGAAAACCATGCTATATGCGATTAACGGCGGCGTAGACGAAAAACTGAAAATCCAGATTGCCCCTAAAGCAGACATGATCACAGACGAAGTGCTCAACTTTGATGACGTGATGAATCGCTTAGACGGTTTAATGGATTGGTTAGCGACTCAATATGTCACTGCACTGAACTCAATCCACTACATGCATGATAAGTACTCTTACGAAGCCGCGCTTATGGCGCTGCACGACAGAGACGTACGTCGCACTATGGCTTGTGGTATTGCGGGTTTATCTATCGCAGCCGACTCACTGTCTGCCATCAAATACGCCACCGTAAAACCGGTGCGTGATGAAAACGGCATAGCAGTTGATTTCGATATCAGCGGTGACTATCCAAAATTTGGTAACAACGACCCACGTGTAGATGATATCGCCTGTGACTTAGTTGAACGTTTTATGGCGAAAATTCGTGACCGTAAAATGTATCGCAATGCGATCCCAACGCAGTCAATTCTGACCATCACCTCAAACGTGGTTTATGGTAAGAAAACCGGTAACACACCCGATGGTCGTCGTTCAGGTGCGCCATTTGCACCGGGTGCAAACCCTATGCATGGCCGTGATGAAAAAGGCGCAATCGCTTCTTTAACCTCAGTGGCAAAACTCCCATTTGCCCACGCTCAAGACGGTATTTCTTATACCTTCTCAATCGTGCCAAATGCGCTGGGTAAAGATGATGATGCTCGCCGTACCAACTTAGCGGCATTGATGGACGGATACTTCGACCACAATGACAAAAAAGAAGGTGGCCAACACTTGAACGTCAACGTGATGAACCGCGAGATGCTCGAAGATGCCGTTAAGCATCCAGACAAGTATCCACAGCTGACCATCCGTGTTTCTGGCTATGCAGTGCGCTTTAACTCACTGACACCAGAACAGCAACAAGATGTGATCACGCGTACGTTCACAAAAGGTCTGTAAGCTAAATTAGTCAAGGCTGTAGTACACTGTGCTACAGCCTCACTTATTTTAACAGGAGTCACAATGGCAGTTATCGGTCGGATCCACTCGGTGGAATCCTTTGGCACAGTAGATGGTCCCGGCATACGGTTTATCACCTTTATGCAGGGCTGTTTAATGCGCTGCCAATATTGCCACAACCGTGACACTTGGGATCTTGATGGCGGAAAAGAAGTTCTGGTCGATGAGTTAATGAGTCAAATCATCAGCTATCGGCCTTTTCTCGATGCCAGCAATGGTGGTGTTACGGCCAGTGGTGGTGAAGCCATTTTACAGGCCGAATTTGTCGCCGAATTATTCACGGCTTGTCAGCAAGAAGGTATTCATACCTGTTTAGATACCAATGGTTTTGTACGTAAGTACACGCCAGTGATTGATGAGTTGCTCGACCATACTGACTTGGTCCTGCTCGACATCAAGCACATGGACGATGAAAAACATATTGAGTTAACTAAAGTCAGCAACCATAGAACATTACAGTTTGCGCAATATTTGGCAGAGCGTAATCAAGCGACGTGGATACGTTATGTCGTAGTGGGCGGATTTACCGACGATGAAGCATCGGCATTACAACTGGCCGAGTTTATCAAGCCCATGAAAAACATTGAAAAGGTAGAATTACTACCCTATCACGAATTAGGTAAACATAAGTGGGAAGCCATGGGCGAAAGCTATCAACTCGATGGGATATCCCCCCCAAGTCGAGAAACCATGGAAAAGATCAAAGCGGTATTTGTCCAGCAAGGGATTAACGCGATTTATTAATCCACAGTAACAAAAGAGCCAAAAGGGATAACCGCAGCAACGGCCTAAAGTTCTTCCCAATAACTGGCATCTAAACGCTCAAAGGCTATTTTTAAAATCAGTGCCATATCGAGGTAACAGGCCTTAGCGCCTAACGTGTGGCAATTGATACCCATGGATGACAACTTCGCACTCAACTGGTTAATCCAGTCGAACAGCGTTAACGGTAATGGATGGCGAGCTCGCCAGCCTAACCACAGCAGCCCCTGTAACGGTAAGCTGATGAAAAATAAACCGAGAGTGACAGCTTGGGGCAGAAATGCCCAACCGTGAATATACAGCTGGCTCATGCTCACAAAAATCGCCAGCACTGGCATCACCAGTATGGCAAGCTGAGTTGCTCGGACGACCCGATACTCAGGAAAATAAAAACCCAGTTGTCTAACCATAGGCCAAGTCTTCATATACTGATGACCATCACCTAAGGTTTTGAGGATCTTAATGCTCAATCTTAGACACCAACTACAATGGAATACTGCTCTTACCATAGCACAATCTGGCGAATCGCCCCAAGACTGATATGGTAAAAACACCGCAGTTCCTCATTATTTTGAATCGTTATATTAAACACAATGGCAAAGGGTTTACACATGTCAAATAAACTGGTTTTAGTTCTCAATTGCGGTAGCTCTTCTCTCAAATTTGCCGTCATTGACGCGCAAACAGGTGACGACCAAATTTCTGGCTTAGCCGAATGTTTTGGTTTAGAAGACTCTCGCATTAAATGGAAAATCAACGGCGAAAAACATGAAGCAGCCTTAGGTGCATTTACGGCTCACCGTGAAGCAGTTGAATACATTGTTAATAAAATTCTTGCGGAACAACCTGAATTAGCAGCAAAAATTCAAGCCGTTGGCCATCGTATCGTTCACGGTGGTGAGAAATTCACTCGCTCAGTGATCATCGATGAGAGCGTGATCAAAGGCATCGAAGACTGTGCTTCATTAGCCCCACTGCACAATCCTGCTCACCTTATCGGCATCCGCGCGGCAATGGCCTCTTTCCCTAAATTGCCACAGGTTGCTGTATTTGATACCGCTTTCCACCAAAGCATGCCAGACAGAGCTTATGTCTACGCCCTGCCTTACAAGTTATACCGTGAACACGGTATTCGTCGTTATGGCATGCATGGCACGAGTCATTTATTCGTTAGCCGTGAAGCGGCAAAAATGCTCAACAAGCCCATCGAAGATACCAACGTGATCTGTGCTCATTTAGGCAATGGCGCGTCAGTGACTGCCATCAAAGGCGGCAAAAGTGTCGACACTTCTATGGGCTTAACCCCATTAGAAGGTTTGGTCATGGGCACGCGTTGTGGCGATATTGACCCTTCAATCATCTATCACTTAGTCCATCAACTGGGTTACACCTTAGAAGAAGTGAATAACCTGATGAACAAGCAAAGTGGTCTGCTGGGTATTTCCGAGCTGACCAACGATTGCCGTGGCATAGAAGAAGGTTACGCCGAGGGCCATAAAGGCGCGACCTTAGCCTTAGAAATCTTCTGCTACCGCTTAGCCAAGTACATCGCCTCTTACACTGTGCCACTGGGCCGTTTAGATGCAGTCGTCTTCACCGGCGGCATTGGCGAAAACTCAGATTTAATCCGTGAAAAAGTGCTCAACATGCTGGAAATCTTCAATTTCCATGTCGATAGTGAGCGCAACAAAGCGGCGCGTTTCGGTAAGAAAGGTATCATCACCCAAGATAAAGGCACGATTGCCATGGTGATCCCAACGAACGAAGAATGGGTTATCGCCGAAGATTCCATTAAACTTATCAACAAATAAAAAGACCTAAGCCGTTTGCTCACCCAAACGGCTTTATACCTTACGTAGCCGTACTCACAAGCAAATTTGCAGAAACTATTCTGCCAAAAACCATCGAAACTAGAGGTTTTTATGTCTCGTAATATTATGTTAATCCCCATAGGTACCGGAGTCGGCCTGACCTCCTTAAGCCTTGGGATGGTGCGCGCACTGGAGCGCCACGGGGTTAAGGTTCAGTTCTTTAAGCCTATTTCTCAGCTTCGTCCAAACGATAATGGCCCAGAACGCTCTACCACTATTCTGAGCAAATCGCCAACAGTAAATCCCTTAGAGCCCTTCGACATGGCCCATGCCGAAGCCTTAATCCGCGCCGACCAAATCGACGTCTTAATGGAGCAAATCATTGCCCGTGCGGCCGATTGCGCTAGCAACACAGAGACCTTAATTGTCGAAGGTTTAGTGCCAACGCGTAATCATCCCTTCGCCGATGATGTGAACTATGCCATCGCTAAAGCCATGGATGCCGACGTGATTTTTATTGCCACACCAGGCAGTGATACGGCCACAGGGCTAATGAATCGCCTCGAAATCGCCTATAACTCTTGGGGCGGGAAAAAGAATAAACGCTTAATTGGCGCCGTAATTAACAAGATTGGAGCACCCGTTGATGACGAAGGTCGCGCGCGCCCTGATCTTTCTGAAGTCTTTGATCACCAAGGTGTTCAACGCTCAGATGCGGCCAGCATGTTCCAACTACCGGGTAAAAGCCCACTGCGTATTTTAGGCAGCGTGCCCTACAACCTTGATCTTGTTGCACCTCGTGCGTCGGATTTAGCGAAACATTTAAGTGCACGAATTCTAAATGCTGGTGAAATGCATACCCGCCGCCTGCGTAAAGTAACCTTTTGTGCCCGCAGTATCCCGAACATGGTCACTCATATTAAGACTGACTCCTTGCTTGTAACCTCAGGCGATCGCTCAGATGTGATCGTATCAGCCTGTCTTGCGGCCATGAACGGCGTGAAAATTGGTGCCCTGTTATTAACAGGTAGCTACGAGCCAGAGCCAGAAATCCTTAAGCTGTGTGAACAGGCCTTTGAAACCGGTTTACCTGTGTTCTTGATCGACAGTAACACTTGGCAAACCTCGCTCAACATTCAACGTTTCGACCATGAAGTACCCGTCGATGACGCGGTTCGTATCGATCTGGTGCAGGATTATGTGGCCAGCCACATCGACCAAACGTGGATTGAAAGTGTCACTAAAAACTCACCCCGTGAGCATCGCCTGTCGCCACCGGCTTTCCGTTACAAACTCACGGAACTGGCGCGCGCCGCCCACAAGACTGTGGTGCTGCCTGAAGGTGATGAGCCGCGTACCATTAAAGCGGCGGCCATTTGTGCAGAACGCGGTATTGCTCGCTGTGTACTTTTAGGTAAAAAAGATGAAATCCTGCGTATCGCCGCACAGCAAGATGTGGTGCTTGGCGAAGGCGTGATCATTATCGATCCAGAAGAGGTGCGCGATCGTTACGTAGAACCTATGTTGGAACTGCGTCGCAGCAAAGGCTTAACTGAAGTCGTTGCCCGTGAACAGTTAGAAGACAACATGGTGCTCGGCACTATGATGCTGGCGCAAAACGAAGTCGACGGTATCGTTTCTGGCGCGGTTAACACCACAGCCAATACCATTCGCCCACCACTACAATTGATCAAAACGGCACCGGGCTCAAGCTTAGTTTCATCCATCTTCTTTATGCTGATGCCAGATCAAGTGCTTGTTTACGGTGACTGTGCGATTAACCCAGATCCCAATGCTGAGCAGTTAGCAGATATCGCCATCCAATCGGCGGAATCAGCAAAAGCCTTCGGTATCGAGCCAAGAGTGGCAATGATCAGCTACTCAACTGGCAACTCAGGTACAGGTTCAGATGTGGATAAAGTGCGTGAAGCAACCCGTATTGCCAAAGAAAAACGCCCAGATCTGATTATTGATGGTCCATTGCAATACGATGCGGCGGTTATGCCAAACGTTGCACGCTCTAAGGCACCTAATAGCCCTGTCGCTGGTCAAGCTACTGTTTTCGTGTTCCCAGACCTTAATACAGGCAACACGACTTACAAGGCCGTACAGCGAAGCGCCGATCTGATCAGTATTGGTCCTATGCTGCAAGGTATGCGCAAACCTGTGAACGACTTGTCTCGCGGCGCGTTAGTCGATGACATCGTCTACACTATCGCACTAACGGCAATTCAAGCCGCACAGAACGACGCAGCTAAAGGCTAACAGCATTAAATCTGCATAGCGTTACGCACAAAAAAGCACTGGTTATTACCGGTGCTTTTTTTATGCTCAAATTTAGCGTAAACCATACCGTTGATCGCAAGAATCGCTTAATGGATAAGTCGAAATTGCAAAAGATGAAGAAAAAACGAGAAATATCAAATTATGCAGTGTGAATAAGCTCGGCAAATTGCGAAAAATATCCACAAGTAGAAGTGGAACATAATGGAAAGCAGAAAAGCGTCACTTTTTAACCAGCAAATAAAGCAAGACAATATCAGTGACTTACAAAGTATCACTGAAGTCTTCAACATAGTTTTCCACAGTTTCTGTGGATAACCTTTTTATATGACTCCTAACTATATGCCACACACATGAGGTTTGAGTCAATGCTTTTCACAATAGACAGCGAATCACGACAAGACTTGTACATTACAGCTAAAATCGCGATACTCGGAACAAATTCCAATAACTAAAACTTATGCGAACTCTATTTTTTTTCTCCCTCCTGTTTCTCTTCGGTTGTGGCGATCCCTCAACGCAAGAGCAGCGCCAGTTATCACCGGAAGAAGTGAGCTTAGGCTTTTTTAAAGCGATTTATGTTGATCGTAATGTTGAACAAGCCAAGCAATACGTCGACGATCCCATTAAACAAGTGCTCACCCATTACCACATTGCCGCAGCCGTACAGCGTAATATGCTCGGCCTATCTATGACCAATGTTGAAATGGAAATTGATGATATCGATATCGACTTCTTCCGCAAATTTACCAAAGACGTCATTGTTGTGGTCAAAATGAAAGGTCTTAAAGGTGGTCAACCATGGATTGATGACAGGACCATACGCCTACACAAAATTGGTAGCCAATGGATTATCGTCGAACTTCTGCCTGAAAAGCGCAAAGTTAACGGTTAACCCCCTTTCTTGCCTGCTTTCACCGCGCATACCTTGTCATACAATCATTCTGCTTACTTTCAACCAAAAAAATAGCAACCCTAAGGTTGCTATTTTTTGTGCTTGTTCTGTTATTTCTGACTCATAAGTACCGTCAGTTTAATCGTTATCGATTAAGCTTGGATCACTTCTTCTTCGCTTTCAACAGGTAAAGACGTTAGTACATCGTCTTTCACTTGATAATAAGCATTTTCGTATTCATGAACTTCCATAACAACTCCTGCTTGATTGGGTAAGGTCGCAGAGGCTTGCCATTCTATGCTGACATTTTGCCTATGAGGAAAGGGATACATTCCGTGGGCGGGAGTATAACAAAGCAAAAGTTATAATTACAGAAAACTTTCAGTTTTGTACCACAAAGCATGGCATTTAAGGCTAGTTATCATTTGAATAGCTCACAATCAGTACTTCTACATGAAAGACTTTCACTTTCTACGAGGATATTGAGACCATGCTGACGCCATTTCATCATTCGCTTTATACACAAAAGCGATTAACAAAAATCGCTTACATAAAATGAATCTAGGGAATGCCATTAGATGTTCAGGGCAGGCTTTATGGTGAAATTTCCACCCTCAAACACTTAGACCAACATCAAGTCAGTAAAGTGATTGAAACCTATGGGCGATCGCAGCTATCAGAGCGATTAAGCTACTGAAGAATAAGTGCTGTGTAATAAGCGACAGTGTAAAAAGCTAAACACTCAACCTAAGCCGACAAAAAAGGCCAGTTAATACTGGCCAGTTAAGCTAAATCAGGCCTAGGCTTGAGTCGATAGGCGGTAGCGAAGCACCTTAAGTGACTTCTCTTCCGACACATCCATAAAGGCTAGCGGATTGGCTAAGCGCTCTATGTATTCGAGTGCAGGTGCTGCTTCCGCTACCTGTTGACGCAGGAAAGCGGTATCGAGTTCAGGTGCATTTAGACACAGTAATACTTCGCCATTCTCGGCAAGCAACTCAGGTAAACGCCTAATTAAACGCACATAATCCTTAGTCGCAACAAAACTGCCCTTTTGATTGCTCGGTGGATCGGCAACAACAATGTCGTAGGGACCGAGCTTTTTCAGTTTGCCCCAAGATTTAAAAATATCATGGCCTAAAAAACGGGCTCCCGCGCTAAAGCCATTCAGCAAATGGTTCTGCTTACCTATGCCTAATGCGCCTTTACTCATATCCATATTCACAACTTCATCGGCGCCCCCTTGTAATGCGGCGACCGAGAAACCACAGGTATAAGCGAACAAATTAAGCACCTTTTTATAACGGGCGTTTGCTCTAACCCACTCGCGGCCATTGGCCATATCGAGGAAGAGTCCGTGGTTTTGTCCGCGCATTAGGTGCACCTGAAACCGTGCGCCATTTTCGCTAACGATATGCGGCTCAGGCACTTCACCTTGCAATAATTGGGTAAACGTCTCCCCCGCACTACGGTATTGGTAAACTAAATTCAATTGGCTATCTGGCCGAATAGCTTGCCAGCGCACTGCAATCGCCTGTTGGCAGAGGGTTAAATCCGTATCCTCCAAGGGAGTAAAGCTGGTCAGCAATAGTACGGGTGCAAACCAATCTAAACATAGGTGCTCACAACCCACGTAATGCCCACCGCGGCCGTGGAATAACCGCACCGCATCATCACCTAACTCAATTGTCGCTAGCGCTTGTATAAAACTTTGCATCTTCTATTACTTACTCTCAGTTGCACTTGTATTGGCTTCATCGCCATTGGGAATTGAATTTTCCGTGTTACTGGCCAAGAACTTATCTTCGATATCGTCCGATAATAAAATGGCTAACCAATTACCACTCTTACTCGATTCGAGGGCAATTTTAACCACCATAGTCAATGGCACTGACAGCAACATGCCCACAGAACCTAATAACCAGCCCCAGAAAATTAATGATAAAAACACCACTAAGGTCGATAACCCCAGACCGCGCCCCATAAATTTAGGCTCAATGATATTGCCCATCACCATGTTGGCACCCACGTACAAAAGTGCAGTACCCCCCGCCGCCGCAGGGCCAAGCTGAATAAAGGCCAACAACACCGCTGGAATGGCGGCAATGATAGAACCAATATTGGGAATGTAATTAAACAGGAAAGCAATCACCGCCCATAACATGGCGTAATCCACGCCGATGAAGGTCAATCCCACACCGACGATGATCCCAGTAGCCAAACTCACTAAGGTCTTGATCACCATGTACTGATTCACAGATTGTAAAAAGCGGTCAATCTGCTTTAAGCGCATATCGGGATCGTCCAATGCCAGGTGCAATTTCTTTGGCAGCGACTGAGCTTCAAACAGCATAAAGACGATAGTGAGGATGATCAGAAATAAATTCGCCATCACATTGCCGACACCCGATAGCATATTCGTGGTCATAGACAAGGCCATGCCAGGGTCAAAATAGGCTAATACCTGATCCTTCGAAATCTGAATATTTAATGCCTGTAATTTATGGATAATCCACGAAAACTGCTCCACCAGCTGATCGCGATATTGGGGCAATTGTTTAGAAAACTCATTGACAGAACTGCCAACGACTGAGGCTAACCATAGGCCCATCAACACAATAAAACCCATCAAAAGGATCACTGCCAGCCATTTAGGCACACGGAACTTTGTCATCAAACCGATTGCAGGATTACAAATCACCGCAAGAAAACTGGACAGCACAAACGGCACCACAATCGGGCTCGCCGCCTTAATCCCTGCCAAAATAATCACTACAAAGGCCATAACCGCAAAGCCACGATAAGCAGCAGAGGGCGCATTAGGTCGAGTCATTTATTAAAAATCCTTCTTGATCTTAGATAAAATTGTTAGGCTAACCCTTGAAACCACTTAACCTCAGAAACTTTAGCTTAAGATAGCCATTTGTCATTATGAAACCAGAAACCGCGATTATACGCATTAAAAACTTAAGACTTCGTACTTTTATTGGCATTAAAGAAGATGAAATTCAAAATCGCCAAGACGTGATCATTAATGTCGTGATCCATTATTGTGCCGAACGTGCCCGCAACAGTGACAATGTCGAGGATGCGCTCAATTACCGCACAATTACCAAAAAGATCATTGAACTGATTGAGAATAACCGTTTCTCATTACTCGAAAATCTCACCAGCCAAACGCTGGCCATCGCCAGTGAGCATCCTTGGGTTGAATTTGCCAGTGTCGAAATCGACAAACCCCATGCACTACGCTTTGCCGATTCAGTCTCGATGGAGTTATGTTATCAAAAATAATCTGGCTAAAAATACTCCGACTAAGTGATCGTTGCACACCGCATTTTGGTATATATCCGCAGAGCTTAACCAATTAAGAGAGGTTCCATGAATATACTGATCACCGGTGCAAGCGGCTTTATTGGCCGCCAATTAGTCGAACGACTGGCACCATATCATCAACTGACGTTATTAACTCGCTCGGTGCAACAAACACAAAAAGTGCTCGGCAATCAGCACCACTACCTCGAAAATCTCGATGCGCTAAGCGACTTAAATCACATTGATGCCATTGTAAATCTTGCGGGTGAACCCATAGTCGCTAAACGTTGGAGTAAAAACCAGAAGCAACGTATTTGTGATAGTCGCTGGGATATTACGGCAAGATTAACTCAGCTAATACAACAGAGTAGCACTCCTCCTCAGATCATGGTGAGTGGTTCGGCAGTCGGTTATTACGGGCGACACGATGATAAATTACTCGATGAGTCTAGTGGTGCCCATGTTGAGTTTAGCCATGATATCTGTCGAAAATGGGAGCAAGAGGCGCTAAATGCAACCTCAGAGCACACACGCGTCTGCATTATCCGTATTGGTATCGTGCTAGGTAAAGGTGGTGCCTTAGAGAAAATGTTACCGCCATTTAAACTCGGACTCGGTGGCCCAATTGGCCATGGACGCCAAGGTATGAGCTGGATCCATGTGCAGGATCTCATTTCCCTTATTGATTTTTTACTCACTCAACAACACTGTAAAGGCATATTTAATGCCACAGCACCCAATCCAGTGAGTAACGCTGTGTTTACCAAAGCGCTCGGAAAAGCACTTAATCGCCCAGCGTTAATCACGACCCCACCGCTTGCATTACGCTTAGCGATGGGCGAAATGTCGGAGCTGCTGACGGAAGGGCAATTTGTTTACCCCAAACGTGCCCTCGAAGCGGGTTTTCAGTTTCAATTCAGTGATCTTGATAACGCGTTAACAAACGTGTTAGCCAAATAGGCTAGCACGCTATCGCCTAAACTCAGCTTTAATATGCTGATAAAATCAGTCGCTGATGCAGGCGGTTCTTAGTACCCAAATCCGCTCAACAACCAGGTATATTGTAGCGTCAATCTTGCCATTATTTTAGCAACACTAGAAAAACAAGAATGTAACATCATGATTTCTATTATGATTTAGCGACAATCCGTCCATTTTCTGCTAAACTCGCCTCCATTCGGTCATAGGAGGCACGCATTAACCGCCTCAGCCTTGACCACAGATAGACTCAGCAACACCTCATAAATAGACAGTTATTTATGCTCAGGAACAGGCTATTTAATCTGCTGTTCTTGGTCTGTAGACCATAAAACGATACACACTCGCGCCTACTCGTCCTTTAAATTTTTTATCGGATTGACACTGATCTGTCCTCGACATCAAGCGCTTAACATCCAGCATTAGCAGGTACTTAATAACAAGATGGGTTACTTCTCATTGGACATTGTGCCCAATGAAACGCCCGCACTAAGACAGTTTGTAAGGAATTTTCATGCACACGACCTATATGATTGGCGAGCTAGAATCATTTTTAATTGCCATTTTCGTGCTGTTTATCGGCCACTCTATCAATCGCCATGTACGTGTCTTCAGACAATATAATATTCCCGAACCCATAGTGGGTGGCCTAGTTGTCGCCGCGGGAGTCACATTTCTTCACTTTCAAAATATCAGTCTCGACTTCAGCCTATCACTGCAAAATACCTTAATGCTGATGTTTTTTAGCACCATTGGCCTCTCGGCAAACTACAAGCTATTGCTCAGCGGTGGTAAAAAAGTCTTCATCTTTTTAGGTGTGGCCTCAATGTATATTGTGATTCAAAATGCCGTCGGAGTCAGTTTAGCCAGCCTATTGGGGCTCGATCCCATAATGGGACTTATCGCAGGATCAATTACCCTGTCGGGCGGCCATGGTACCGGCGTTGCTTGGTCACAAACCTTTGCTGAGCGCTACGGTATCAACACCTTAGAGTTTGCTATGGCCGCGGCAACTTTTGGTTTGATCATGGGTGGGATCATCGGTGGCCCCGTCGCGCAGCGATTAATCGGTAAGCATAATCTTGTTTCTCGCTATGGGGTTGGCCGCAAGCATCACAGTGAACATCCGCATTTAGTCACTTATGATCACTTAGAAGAAGACCAAGTCACCGCCAAAACTATATTAGAAACTCTGTTTGTGCTGTTGTTGTGTGTTGCAGGATCAAAATGGCTCACGCTGTGGATCAGCCAATCGGGTATTGCATGGCTAAAAATGCCCGACTTTGTATATGCTCTTTTTCTTGGCGTGCTCATCGCTAATCTCACAGAACTCACCCGCGGTTACAAACCCCATACCGAAAGTATCGATGTGATAGGGACTGTCGCGCTGTCACTCTTCCTCTCAATGGCCTTAATGACTTTAAAGTTATGGGAAATTTTTGATTTAGCGATCCCGCTACTGGTGATTTTACTGGTACAAACCGCAGTGTTGGCCATTTTTGCCTATTTCGTGACGTTCAAAGTCATGGGCAGTAATTACGATGCTGCGGTGATCACCGGTGGCCACTGCGGCTTTGGTATGGGTGCAACCCCAACAGCGGTAATGAATATGGGCGCGCTAGTATCACGCACAGGGCCATCACCCCAAGCCTTTATGGTAGTACCTATCGTCGGTGCCTTCTTCATCGACATAGTTAACTTAATTGTCTTACAGGGCTATCTGAGCTTTATGAAGTAGTTGTTTATAACTCAATCACTTAAAAAATAGGGCGCCGACTTTAGCGCCCTATTTCATGGTTCAAAATAGTTAAGACTAGAATTCACGCATTAAGCGTTCAGGCCGAGGCAGGTAATAATCATCATAATCAAGGGAGAAAACGACTGAACTTGAACGGCCAACAATCTCATCACGGGGCACGAAGCCAATAACCCGAGAGTCTGCGCTGTTATCACGATTATCACCCAGTGCTAAATAATGCGCATCCGGCACTGTGACAGGTCCAAAATTGGCAAGCCTTGAGGGTACTGGGTTAAGGCGAATACTGTGGACCATACCGAGTAAATTTTCCTGCATTTCTGTCACATCAGCGGGAGCATAAGTACTCAATGCTTGGGATGTGTAGCTGAGCAGTTCGCCGTTTAAATACAAGCGATTATCCTGCATCATCACAGTATCGCCTGGCACAGCTATTACCCGCTTAATCAGTTTTTTATCAGCCTTTTTTGAGTCAAATACCACGATATCGCCGCGAGCAGGATCTGCCAGTTTAACTAATGCGATATGCGTAAATGGCACCCTAAGATCATAAGCCATCTTATTAACTAGAATGCGATCACCCTCGACGATAGTCGGCAGCATAGAACCCGATGGCACAGTATTCCAATCGGCCACAGCGCTCCTGAACACTAACATTAAACTGATAAACAGAAAAAAAGAGCGATTATCTTTAAGCAGTTTTGTTATTCCTTTGAACATAATATTCCCTCTATGGCATATATAAGCTAGTCGCTGTTCTCAGTTAGATAGACCCATTGAGTTGCACTAAGTTCTGTTGCTACCTGCTTAAGCACAGATCAATTTGTAAGCCGATGTAAAAAGCATATTCAATTCAAGTGCAGCAGAATCAACCCCATAACAAAAAAGCACTGAGCTTATGTCGCATCAGTGCTTTTAATGTTGGCTCAGCTTGTTGTCTTAATAAGCTTTATGTTTTAGCCCATCAACAGAGTTCACAAACCGCCCTAGCTCCCAGCCTTTAATAGCTCAGAGCAAGATTGGCTGAGCAATTGTCGACAACGCCAAACCCCTAGTAAGGCGACGATTAAGGCTCCAGAAACAGGGGCAATACCCCACCAAGGCCAGTGCATGTATACATTAAGTTCAAATACTTGCGTCTTAAGTAGATATAACGCAAATTCGGCCACAATTACGGCTAACATACCCGCAATACCGCCAAGTAAGGCGAACTCTAAACCCGTTGCACTGCGCAATAACCATCCTGAAGCACCAAAGGTACGCAACACAGCTAATTCACGTTGCCGAGTTGCCATGCCAGCCTCAGTCTGTGCAATCAAGACTAAGGCACTGGCTAATAACACTAAGGCCAGCACTAAAGACAACGACAGCGACACTTGCTCAATTATCTGCCGCAACTGCCCCACCATAGCGCCAACATCGATGATCGATATCGTCGGAAATTGCTGAATAAGCGCAAGGATCACTGCCCCCTTAGGCGTACCATCAGCATTAATAGTCTTATCGTTAGTCGCCTGATCATTCAGATAAAAACTCGCCATCGAGGTATACGCAAAAGGCGCGAGCGCTTCTTGGGTGAAAATCATAAAGAAGTTCGGTTGCAGTGTTTCCCAATGCACGGCACGAATACTGGCAACTTTAACTGTGAGCTCTTGATTATCAATCACGTAAGTCAGCTTATCGCCAAGACCAATACCTAAACGCTCCGCCACGCCGGACTCCACCGACACTTCATCGGCGGCTTGATTAAAATGCCCCTCTAACAGTTCGTTGTTAGCAGGCAGTGTATTGCGCCACGTTAGGTTTAACTCGCGCGAAATGCCCACTCTCCCCTTTTCACCCGCTTCGGACTGTTCATTCGAAATCAGTGCTTCACCATTAATTTGGGTTAACCGGCCACGGATCACCGGATAAATGTCCGTCGCCACTATCCCCTTAGTAGTCATGAAATCATTCAAGGGCTTTGCATCATCAGGCGCAATATTGACAAGGAAATAATTAGGCGCATTTTCGGGCAACTGTTTTTGCCATTCGTTAAGTAAATCTTGTCTTAGCGCCAAAATCGTCAATAACAGTACCAGTGCAGCGCTAAAACCAACCAATTGCACCGCATTTTGCCGCGCACGACGCCTTAGCCCCGCCAGCGCTAATTGCAAAGGATTGGTAGTCTTCATACCAACACTGTGTCCTGCTCGTATCATCACAAATCCAAGCAGACTTAACAGCACAGCCAGCAATAGCACAGCCGCGACCACAGTCAGAGTCAAAGTCCAACTTTGGGAATACAAATAGCCCAGTAGTGCCATAGCCCCTAGACTCAGTAGCAAATGCAGCCACATACCAAGCTGTAAGCCTTCTAACTGGCGCTGCAACACCCGCAGTGGCGGAATAGCCAGTAAACGCATCAATGGATAAGCCGAAAACATAAAGGCGCTGATGAGCCCAGTGCTGATACCGAGTAATAATGGCCGTGTGAGTGGCGGTGAATAGGCCGCAATTTCGGGTGGCAAGAGATAACTGATCCCAAAATCGAGTAACCCTCCTCCAATAAGACCTAGACCAATTCCTAGTAGCGTTACCAACAATAAATGAGTACCAAACAACAGGCGAATTTGCTTTGCCGAGGCGCCAAAGGTTTTCAGCATGGCCACCACATCGTAATGGCGCTGACAATAACGCTGGGCGGCAATACCTATCGCCGCGCAGGCCAATGCAATGCCCATCAAACTTGCCAGCAGTAAGAAGCGCTCCGCTCGCTTAACGGCTCCCGCAATCGGCGAGTCACCGGATTGCACATCGACCCAACGTTGGGTGCTATTCAAAAGCGGTTTAACACTTTGTTCAAAGGCCGTAAGCGAGGCTCCATCTCCGGCAAATTGATACAGATAAGTCACGCGGCTGCCTGGTTGAATAACACCTGTTTTGGCGACATCCTCCATCCGCATCAATACCACAGGCGATGAAGCAAAAGGATTAAAACCTGCGTCGGGTAAGCGGCTGATCTCATTGCTGAGCACAAATTCGCTGTTACCTAGTTCGATGGATTTGGGATAACCCAAAAGTCCGCCTAAGCGAGTCTCAAACCAGATTTGATCAGCTTGAGGTAACGCCTTTGTTTTACCGCTGGTGAGTTCAATATCGCCCTTAAGCGGGTAACCCGACTCTACGGCGCGTACTGTGACTAACTGAAACTTATCTCCCGAATAGACCATGGAATTAAATTGCATATTAGTCACATGCTTAAGCCCAAGCGCTTCGGCTTTGGATAAAATCGCCGCATCAATTTTAACTGGCGAATCGATAATACGGTCGGCAGCAATAAACTGTGAAGCTTGACCACTAATTGCCACTTGCAGACGTTCACTCACCCGCGCTAAGCCACTCACAGACAAAACCGCGAGCGTAATAGCGAGGATAATCAATAACAATTGTCCCTGCTGTAACTCGCGTTTAAACAGGCGCCATGCCAGACTTAACTCCATTATTAAGCCTCCTTAACATCGGCTAGCGGTTCTGTTTGAGTGATATCTTCCTGTAAATGGCCGTTATCCATCACCAATTGACGCTCACACCGCTTGGCCAGCAGCAGATCATGGGTAACAAGGACTAAGGTTGTATGGCTTTCTTGATTAAGCTCAAACAACATATCGGCAATCTTATGGCCGTTGACGCTATCTAAATTGCCTGTTGGTTCATCGGCAAACAAAACTGTAGGTTCACAGATAAAAGCGCGGGCAATTGCCACCCTTTGCTGTTCACCACCCGAAAGCTGTTTGGGTAAATGGGTCAAGCGATGGGATAAACCAACCCGCACCAACATGGCCTGCGCTTTTTCCTTGGCATTGCTCACGCCTGCAAGCTCGGCGGGTAACATGACGTTCTCGAGCGCAGTTAAGGTATCAACTAACATAAAGGATTGAAAAATAAAGCTGACCTTCTGTTTACGCAGTGCCGCTTTTTGCTCTTCATTCAGTGGTGATAATGCCACACCATCGAGCCAAATCTCCCCCGACGTAGGCGTATCAAGCGCCGCAAGCAATCCCAATAAGGTGGATTTGCCCGAACCTGATGGGCCGAGAATGGCCACACTCTCACCTTGCTTGACATCTAAGTTAATGCCCTTGAGGATAGTGAGCGTTCCTTCCTGAGTAATCACTGATTTTTCGAGGTTAACAACATTAATGGCACTGTTTTTTAAGATGACGTTAGACATAGGATCCTTCTTATATAAATCGTTCTGGTATCAATCGCTAAGATTAAAATCAATGGCGAAGACCCTAGGGGCATTCATCCTACTGAGTGTACTCATGGTCACGCCCGCTCACGCGGCAAAGATACTGATCCTCGGCGATAGCTTAGGCGCTAGCTACGGCATGGCAGAACAGTCAGGCTGGGTAGCACTACTGCAAAAAAATCTGCCCGAACATCAGTTTACCAATGGCTCAGTGAGCGGCGAAACCACAGCGGGCGGCCTACGCCGATTACCCGCCTTGCTCGATTCTGTTGCTCCCGACCTTGTGGTCGTTGAACTGGGAGGTAATGATGGTTTACGTGGATTCCCCCCAACGCAACTCGAAAATAATCTAATCCAAATCATTACCCTAGCCAAAGATAGCGGCGCAAAAGTGCTGCTGACCGAGATCATGGTACCGCCTAACTATGGCCCTCGCTATACCCAAAAGTTCACCCAAGTGTATCAAGACATATCTAAAACCCAGGATATAGTGTTGATCCCCTTCTTTATGCAGGATATCGCTCCCCATCCAGAATTAATGCAAAGGGATGGCATTCATCCCAACGAAAAGGCGCAAGCTCAGATTGCGGCTTGGATGCAACCATGGATAGAAAATGCGTTAACCCAATAAAATAGCTGCTATTTTAAGCTAACGAACCGCTTACTTAGCTAAACTCATGTTCAACGGATAAAAACGTGTTCTAACGCAAGATTCACCCTATAGATAAACAGTAAAATTCGTGTTAGCAAATGGTTAACTCAAACAAGGAGTCAATATGTCCCTTAGCCATCAGCAAAAAGTGTACATACCCAAGGAAGCCCGTACAAATCAGTACATCACAGCCGAAATCAAGGTGACGGATGAGCTACTCAATCAATATCCCGATTATCAAAGCTGCTATCAAACGTTAAGCCGTTTGATATTTAATTTGGCAGAACAACACGATCTCCGTAATGTTCACGTGATCACTAACGATAAACTGCCAGTAGTGCGTTACCATACCGAAGCATATTGCTTCCAAACCACTGAACAAATTCTATTTTTTTATAACCCAGCCTACCACGAAGCCCAAAACTTATTCTCGCAAGAAAACTATCGCGCCCGTAAACTGCGCATTGTGTTTCTCGCCACAGGTGACGATATTCGCAGTAATTCCGCCAGTTTCCATATCAAGGTGCGTGAGTTACTCACTGAATTAATGCCCTTAATGCCAATAAGCGATCTTAAGGTTAAGGTCCGCGACCATCAGCATTTATCCTATGATCTGTTCGCAAAAGCTAAGGGCTATAAAGAAACCTATGGTTATAAACTGCGCGCCATCGGCCCAAGGTATAAAGCCAGAAAATGTGAGTTACCAGAAAACGTTAGCTCTCTTACCTATGTGACGGTGAGCTTGCCGCTGAGCCGCAAACTCAAACAGGGTTTATTACCTGACTCAGCCACTGACTTTACGCCTTTATATCAGCATCTTGAAGACTGCTTCCTCAAAGCGGCAGCTAATAGACAGCTGACACGCCTTGCTATGATAGCGAACGGCTTAACACCACTTGTGCGTAACAGTAAGTTTGAAAAGCTCGACAGCAAAGCCGAAGTACAAATGATAGGGTTTGATCCTAATGCGACTGAGCAACAAGTGATCCGTCGTTGGGATGCCGATAACTTAGTCGAAGCTGCGCACTTTACCATAGTGGCAGGTACTAAGGATTGTGACGATTCGGGTTTCGGTCGTTTTATGAACAATGTTGAAACGGCTCTGAAGGCCTTCGCAGCCGACATAGGTGTCGATCCGGAGCGTGAAGATCTCATCGTACGTTTCCATCAACATATCAGCTATCAAATCTAACCCACTTCGGTATTAGCAGCGAAAGCTCAGCAAATGAAAACGCCTGCAAATGCAGGCGTTTTTACTTTTATTCACCAATAGACAGAATTACATAGGACGATTTTTTTCTATGAGGCGATTGAAAATAGCGTTCACAGACAAAGAAGCACCGTGGGCAATTTTATCGGCAAGTTTCTTTCTCACCTGATAACGTATCTTGTACACAGTACGCTCTGTGGCGAGTGACATTATCACATCATCGCTGGTCGAAATCGCATCAACTAAACCTAATTCAATGGCTTGCTGACCGTACCAATGCTCGCCAGTAGCGACTTTCACTAAATCCAACTCAGGGCGATACTTACCAACAAACGCTTTAAATAAGACGTGGGTTTCTTCGAGTTCCTCTTGAAACTTCTGTCTTCCCTCATCGGAGTTTTCACCAAACACTGTCAAGGTGCGTTTAAAATTACCGGCGGTATGTTGCTCATAATCAATTTCATGCTTTTTCAGCAGGCGATTAAAGTTAGGCAGTTGAGCAACAACACCAATAGAACCGACAATGGCAAAAGGTGCAGCATAAATTTTATTCGCTACACAGGCCATCATATAGCCACCACTGGCGGCGACTTTATCAACACAGACAGTCAATGGAATATCAGCTTGGCGTAAGCGATCTAACTGGCTGGAGGCTAAACCATAACCATGCACCATACCACCGCCACTCTCTACATTGACAACCACTTCATCGCCTTTTTCTGCGATAGCGATAATTGCACTGATTTCTTCACGCAGTGATGCGACCTCAGCGGCATCAATACTGCCCTTAAAATCAATCACGAACACTTTGCCCGTGCAGGCTTCATCTGCGGCCTTGTCTTTGGCCTTTTCGTCAGCTTTTAATTGCTTTTCATAGGCTTTGAATTGTTTCTTTGACAGAAGTTCTTCTTTTAAGCCATGCTTAAGTTCTTCTAACTCTTCAGACAAGTTAGTGATCCTCAGCTCGCCCTTATCTGACTTGTGTTTTACAGTGGAAGCCAACACCACAATAATAACGGCAACGATTGCGACCACTATTGTGACGGCTTTCGCCAAAAACATTCCATACTCGTATAAAAATTCCAAAGTGTTCTCCGTTAGGGCGTTACATCATTCAATCAATTGCGCGCTATTCTAACAGCCTAAAGGCCCATAAAAAAACCCAGCAAAGGCTGGGTTTTTCCGATTAAGGCAAGATTAGTTAGGACAAGTCGCAATGACCCCACTGTTTGTCACTAAAATCGTCGCATCGTCCTTACCTGCAGTAGCTGCATAGGTTGCCACTTGAGTCTGCATTTCAACCGTGGCAGCCGCGGCCATACCATCCGTTGATTCCTTTTCTTTAGGATCAACAATCGAACTGTGGTGACCTTTAGCGAAGCGCACAACGCCATGACCTTTGCTCGTGCTATCGGCACAAGGTAGCCCGATGGCAGCGATCAGCGGCTCAGTGCCCGATAATGGGAAGTTATCGACGCGATTAGGCAGCACTTGGTCTGCTAAGTTACCGTTACCATCACCCGCCACTTCAATTAAGTGCACAGGTAAGCCAGTCGCTTTTAACATAGCAGCATGGTTAACAGGATCTGCAGAATCTACCGCTGTTTGAACCGCAAAGGCAAACGTCGGAATAAACTGTGCGTATACCGCCTGCACCAGTGCCGCATATTCAGGGCTACCAGGCTCATAACCTGCTGTATTAGCCGCATCGACCTGTGCTTGGAAAGTTGCAGATGCCGTAATATTACTAAACAGTACTGGGCCAAAGGTTGCAGAACCTGCGAATGATCCTGCTAATCCACCTGCTGGCGCAACTAAGGATACAGCATTGATAACATAAGCATTTGGCAAGGCATCGCCGGTTGCTGGATTCTTCATACCTGTGCTGGCATAGGTCGCAAAATCGGTGCCCACAATGGCGCCTAAACTCAGACCTTGAGCACTGATTTTAGTCACATCAAATACTTGCGGCTGACCTGCTTGTGCTAAGCCCTGTGCTAAGCCCGTAAGGGCAAGACGCACCCCTAAATGGTCCATCGTCGCTTGACGGAAGTTATCTCGCACCGACAAAGTGCTAGAAATATTCACAAACACCAACGGGTTACCATTTTTAAAGGCGTCCGGTTTACCGACAACTGCACCGAAGGCAGGATCTGTCGCAGAGACTTCATAAATCCCATCACCGTTAGCATCAAATGAACGTGCACCGTGAAGTGGCATATCAATAGCAACAGTCGCAACCCCCATTGCCGCATACGTGCCGGCATAGGCCAATGACATTTCTTTGCCGCCACCTAAACCGTGAAGGGCAATTGTTGTTGGCCAACCAGATGTAGGAGGAATAAACTCACGACCTTGCTGTTGATAAAAAGCGGCCAATTTCGTTGCATTGGGCATAGAAATCAGTACAGATACTGTTTCATAACCTTTGATTGCTGGAATAGGATTGAATTTA
Organism: Shewanella sp. SM20; assembly: GCF_025654545.1. Classification (NCBI taxonomy): domain Bacteria; kingdom Pseudomonadati; phylum Pseudomonadota; class Gammaproteobacteria; order Alteromonadales; family Shewanellaceae; genus Shewanella; species Shewanella sp. SM20. The sequence continues at coordinate 35,614 of NZ_JAKKRK010000017.1, forward strand.
GTCAGATGTTTGGTTTTATCAACTGCCGTACCATCGTCTAAAACCCATGTTTTACCCGCCATTAACGAGGGATTGGCTAAAGCATCAGCAGGGTTAGCAATACCATTAGCCACCGCTTGCATACCAAAATTATTCTGGCTGAGTGTGCCCGCTTGCAGTGCTAGTAGCACAGATACAGGGCTATCACCTTGGGCTTTCCAATGACCATTAATTAATGGTTTACCTTCAGCGGATAAACAACCAACTGAAGAACAATCACCGTAAATAGGCAGTTTAATTTTTGCCGTATACACATCAGCCAAGTTTGCGGCAACATAGGCAGCTCCAGCAGCCGGTGTTAAGCCCGCCACTTGAGCCACAGTCAATCCAGTTGGTGTTGGCATCTGGGCAAAGCTTGGTGCATAGGGAGCACCCTTCGCCATCAGCAATTTGGTGGTTTCATAGACGTTAGCAACAGACTGAGTTGTAAATAAGCCAGAGTAACTGATGGTTAAAGGATCGACCTTATGGGCCGCAGCAATCCCTTTCTCATAACTGTTCACTAAGGTTTGCAGCATCAATTGGTCTGGCGTTTCTAAAGGTAACGTATTGATATCCAGCTTCAACAAACCATAGGTCGTTGAAGGAGCGATACCACGACCTTCAGAATCTTGAATAAGATTCGTTGTCGCATAAATATAAGATTGGCCAGCTTTGAGTGGCTTAAGCGGAATTATCACCACTTTTTTGCCCGAAGCGGTTGATATAAAGTCAACGCCAAACTGCAACTCAGCGCCCACTTTACAGGCTGAAACTGACGGTTTAGCCTTACATTCGGGATCAGATGATAATGCGCCGCCTACTGTGGCTTCAAACATTCTGACAGCACCCGGTTGTGAAACCGATGCGGCCATTAAGGTCAGCGGTGTACCGTCATGTTTTTTCGCCAAATCAATATCAATAGAAATCGGTGATGTTGTCGACCACCCATCTAACGCCCCAAGCGCTATTTGTGGATCAACATAATTGCCCGAGCTTTCACCCGGAATCGATAATGTGCCATCTTTGGTGCCACTGAACAGCAAATCATTCGGTAATGGAACTTTTGAATTAGCAGGGTCGAACACCATGTGCGATTCAGGGATGAGCACTTCTGTCTTATCCTTGAGTTCATTAAAACTGTCCTCACCACATCCTGTGAGGCCCAGTGCAGATGCAATCGCAACACCCAAAATGAGTCTTTTCATCTTTTTTCCCCAAATCTTGTTGTAATAGTTTTGTTTTCCCCAAGAAATTAGTCACAATAGCTTTTAGATCTGTGACCAATAGGGCTTATGTTAGCCCCTAACTCATTTCAAGTTAACGTAAAAATATTGAGTTAGCCACAAGTTTGTCACAAAGATTTTAGCTATTGATAACAAAGTTTCATTCATTTGTTTGAAACATGCGTTTATCACTTCGGCGACTCTAGAAGTGGCGGGCATTCTCGCCAAGAGGAAAAAGAGACTCATGTTGGAATATCAAGCAACAAAAGATTTACTCAAGGGCAAGACGATTTTAGTCACAGGCGCTGGTGCTGGCATAGGCCGTACCGCCGCCATTGAGTTTGCAAAACACGGCGCCACTGTGATTTTACTTGGTAAAACAGTGAAAAAATTGGAAGCAGTTTACGACGTAATAGAACAAGCCGGTTATCCCAAACCTGCCATAGTGCCATTGGATCTTAAGGGCGCAACGGAACAAAATTATCGCGATATGGCCGATACCATAGCCGAGCAATTCGATCATTTAGACGGCTTATTACATAACGCTAGCTTGCTCGGTGCCTTAGGCCCGTTTGAACACATAGATATTCCATCACTCGAAGACGTGCTCAAAGTGAACGTCACGGCCCAAGTCATGCTAACTAAAGCATTACTACCTGTGATGCGCCAAGCACCCAGTGCATCGATTATCTTTACGTCGAGCAGTGTGGGTCGTCAAGGCCGCGCCTATTGGGGACCTTATGCTTTCTCTAAGTTTGCCACCGAAGGCATGATGCAAGTTCTCGCCCATGAATGCGATGGCACCTCAGTTCGAGTTAACAGCATCAATCCAGGAGCTACCCGCACTGAGATGCGCGCTAAAGCCTACCCTGCAGAGAATCCACTGGATCTCAAAACCGCTGAAGAGATCATGCCGACCTATCTATATTTGATGGGTCAAGATTCTAGTGCCGTCAACGGACAGCAGTTTAACGCACAGTAATCGAATCGCTTATTGAGTTTCTGCCGGTATGATTCAGCAATATTAAAGGGCCTATTTATGGCTCTTTATTATTTTAGATATTCTCAAAATGAAACCCAGAACTTGTCGATAACATTAAGTACGACAAAGATAGCGCATCGCCAATCTTAGCTTAACTGAATTTTTGCAAAATAAATCATCGTTTTAGCTTTGGCGACTCTGTTTGATTCATCAAGCGAATTTTGCGTATCCAGCTGTGAGTCAGCTAACTCATGGCTGGAGTAATAACTTACCCACAACTCATTTCCATCAATAACAACGCCCGCATAACTAGTATCGCCCTTCGATGGCAGTGTCAGTAGTTCTTGAACCACGCCAGTATCTGGATGAATTTCAACTAAAGCCGTGCGAACTCGTTCATCATATAAACGCACTACAGCCAACAAACGGGATTGATACATCAACATCACTGGCCCACCAATGCGCTTATCGAGTTCTTGCCATTGCCAATCAGTGAATGGCATTTGACTGCGGCCGAGTAAACCGACAAATTCTGGGCCCCATACGGGATCGCGCCTCAATAGACAAAAGCCGTTTTCTTGATGAAAAACAATGGCAGTTTCGTTGACATAACCTTGATTATTAAACACCTTTAACCAAGTCTCAAACTGCACCCCATCATCACTTTTATACAAGCGGGTATCACCATCAGGCCCAGCGCGATAACCCACGCCATAGAGTGCATTTTGATGCTCGGTTAAGCGCCATAACCAATAGCCTTTATCCGCGACTTTTAACGCATCCGACCACGCTAGCCCATTGGCTGAGCGCCAAAGATGTGATTGTAAGCCAGACTTATCGTGTAAAATCCCGCCGCCGAGTAAGAGTAATTCCCCTTGATACTCAATCAGTTTGCCATCGCGTAAATCCGCCTCATCCGAACGGATCAGCGCCACGCTCTGCCAAGTGTCGCCTAAATCCGCTGAGCGTAGAATTCGTAGCGCACCATCGGGTGACACATGGGCTGTCCCTTCACGGAAAACGCAAAACAATGCCCCCTGAAACGTGATTAAATCGGTAAACGCATTATGGGCAGCGTGTTCCCAAATCCGTTTCACTGAAATTAGCTTCATTCATTCACTCCTCAATCCAACTGAGACTTGTTATAACATAGCTGCAAATAACAGAAAGCAAAAAGGCCGCTTAGCGGCCTTTTTCATTGGGATAAAACAACTTAGCTACGCTGACGCGATGGCTTAGGTTTTCCCGAACCTGTTACTTTATGCTTACGTACGGCGCGGCGAATTTTAGCACTCTTCACCTGAGCACGGGCTACGCTGTGTTTATCGGCAGCAAGCATAGTACGTGTTTCGGGCTCAAGACCCGCCAGCTTACGCAAGTAGTTAACTTGCTCTACGGGCAATTCAACCCAGCCACCGCGAGGCAGTGATTTTGGCAGTTCGACCATACCATAACGAATACGGATCAAACGGCTCACCTGTACTTCTTGGGATTCCCACAAACGGCGCACTTCACGGTTGCGACCTTCGCGTAAACAAACATGCCACCACTGGTTCATGCCTTCGCCGCCCGCTGGTTTGATGCTATCAAACTGCGCAGGGCCGTCTTCTAACATGACGCCAGTACGTAAACGTTGCACTGTCGCCTCAGGGATTTCACCAAAGGTACGCACTGCGTATTCGCGGTCGACTTCGTTCGATGGATGCATTAAACGGTTCGCCAACTCACCATCTGACGTAAACAACAATAAGCCTGAGGTGTTAATGTCTAAACGACCAACCGCTACCCAGCGTGAATCACGCACTTTAGGCAAGCGATCGAATACCGTTGGACGGCCTTCAGGATCTTTACGACTACAAATTTCGCCTTCAGGTTTATGATATGCCAGCACACGGCAAATCACATCTTCGGCAGACTTTAACGAAATGGCTCTGCCATCGATACGCACTTTAGCATCAGCTTCAATACGATCCCCAAGGCTAGCAATTTCACCATCAATACTAACTCGGCCTGCAGCAATCCATGCCTCCATCTCACGACGGGAGCCATGGCCTGCACGGGCCAAGACTTTCTGCAATTTTTCACTCATTAGTATTTTGCTCTTCTGACTGTTCTGGCGCTGATTTCAAACCTGAAAAAACCGCCTGCAATGACTCAGTATCCGACAACGGCGGTAAATCCGCTAAGGTGTCTAAGCCAAAATATGCTAAAAATTCTAAGGTAGTGGCATATAACGCGGGTCGCCCCGGTACTTCTTTATGGCCAACTACTTTAATCCAATGTCTATCTGACAAACTTTTTATGATATGGCTACTTATAGCCACACCGCGCACCTGTTCAATATCGCCGCGAGTCACTGGTTGACGATAAGCAATCACCGCCAAGGTTTCTAATGTCGCACGCGAATATTTAGGCGCCTTTTCTTGCCACAGGGGCTGCAAAAATGGACTCAAGACTTCTAAGGTCTGGAAGCGATAACCTCCAGCGACTTTCACAAGTTGCACACCTCTGTCTTGATAATCCTGCTGCAGCTCATCCAATGCAGCTTTTATTTTGTCTCTGGAAACCGTGAAATCCACCAATACAGTGTCTTTCAACATTTTCGCCGACAAGGGTTTCCCCAATACAAACAAACTCGCTTCAATAAGCTGTTTTAATTGAGTCGGATTTATCTGCATCAATTAATAGGCCTTAACGTAAATAGTTGAAAACGGCTCTGTTTGGTACAATTCAACCAATAATTCTTTGACTAATTCCATCAGTGCTAAGAAGGTCACAACCACGCCTGCACGGCCTTCTTCTAGGGTAAATAAACGTTCAAATGCCGTAAAATCTTCCGAGTTCAACATGGCTAAAATCTGGCTCATGCGCTCACGGGTCGATAACTGTTCACGCTTAACGTGATGATCTTCATAGGCATCGATACGTTTGAGTACATCACCAAAGGCGCGGGCAATTTCAAACAACGAAACTTCTGGCGGGATCATTAACGGCTTAATGTCGGGTGCTGCCACTGCTTTGGCTTGAAATACATCCCGCTCGAGCCGCGGTAAATCATCGAGTTTTTGCGACGCTTCTTTAATCACTTCATAGGCTTTAAGCTGCCGAATAAGCTGTGCCCGTGGATCTTCCTCAACCTCATCTTCGGCCACCATACGCGGCAGCAGCAAACGGGATTTAATCTCGGCAAGCGTTGCCGCCATCACTAAATAATCAGCGGCAAGTTCGATTCGAGCCTGAGTCAGCAACGTAATATATTCTAAATACTGCGCGGTGATTTGCTGAATGGGTAAATCGACAACGTCTAATTTTTGCTTACGGATCAAATATAAAAGTAAATCCAATGGCCCTTCAAAGGACTCGAGGAACACTTCCAATGCCTCAGGCGGAATAAACAAATCCAGCGGCATTTCGGTCATTGCCTGACCACGAATAACGGCTAAGGGGAAACTTTGTTGCGTGCCCTGCATCCGCTATCTTGCTCCGTTAACACTGCGCTATCCAACCTAGGTTAACGCCAAACGCGCGATTATACCTGTAAATCTACGGCGATAAAACTGCCAAATGTTGACTACCACTATCCGAATCACTTACCCGCATCCATTAGCGATAAATCTAATGTGGCAGATTTAGAGGAACGGCGTGATATCACCCGCGCCTTCACGTAAAATCTCGGCGCCATCTTCAGACATATCAATCACAGTCGTTGGCTTTTCGCCTAAATAACCACCGTGGATAATCACATCCACTTGATGCTCGAGCAAATCACGAATTTGTTCAGGATCAGACTCGGCAAATTCTGCATTCGGCATCACTAAACTGGTCGACATCAGCGGCGCATCTAAGGCTTCAAGCAACGCCAGTGCGATCACATTGTCGGGCACACGAATACCTATGGTCTTTTTCTTGTCATTTTGTAAGCGACGCGGTACTTCTTTAGTCGCTTTGAAAATGAACGTATAAGGCCCAGGCGTGCAGCTTTTTAGGATGCGATACGCCTGATTATCCACTTTAGCGTAAGTCGCAAGCTCGGATAAATCGCGGCACATCAAGGAAAAGTTATGATCGTTCTCAATTTGACGAATTCTCGCCATCCGCGTCATAGCGTCTTTCTCACCAATCAAGCAGCCTAAGGCATAGCCCGAATCGGTGGGATAAACAATCACACCGCCGCTTTTCAATACGGCAACCGCCTGACTAATAAGCCGCGTTTGCGGATTTACTTCATGTACATAAAAAAACTGACTCATGGTCGTTCCATCCAAGATTCCGATTGCCAGACCCAATCAATACCTTGGGGCTGATACAGATTTTTACCTAATTCTATCCAATTGCTCGGAAAGTGAAAATCACTCCCTATCGATGCAAGCAACTGGTTTTGGACACTCAGCGCCACAAGATTGGCCCTGTCGTCTAATGTTTGCTGGCCAAGCACCACTTCCATGGCATCTCCACCGGCTTCTTTAAATTCACGCACTAAGCGCTTAAGCCACTTAGCCGATAACTTATACCCACTGGGGTGCGCCAACACGGCTAACCCACCTGCGTTATGGATGATATCAATGGCACTGGCCATATCACCCCAATTATTAGGCACATAACCGGTTTTACCGCGTGCAAGGTAGCGTTTAAAGACGCTGGGCATATCCACAGCATGACCATTTTCAGCCATCCAGCGAGCGTAATGTCCACGGCTCAATGCCGCATCACCCGCCAACGCCTTAGCACCTTCGTAGGCACCTTCAATGCCAGCTTTAGCTAATCTATGGCCAATTTCTTGAGCCCGTAATTCACGTAATTCACGCTGGTTTTCTAAAAATGCTAATAACGCTGGATTATCAGCATCGAAGTTAAGCGCCACTATGTGGATATCGTAACTGTTCCAGCGAGTAGAGATTTCCACGCCAGAAATCAATTTCAATGGAGTAGCTTGTGCCTGATTAAAGGCACGGGCTTCAGGTAAACCAGCCACTGTGTCGTGATCGGTAATGGCAAATAACTGCACACCCTTTTCAAGGGCTCTTGCCACCAATTCAGACGGCGTTAACTGGCCATCGGACGCGGTCGTGTGGCTGTGTAGATCAGCCAATATGCTTTGAGTATTCATGGCGCTATTGTACGCGAACTTGTTAACAAATGCGCTGTTATCTCGTATTTTGTGGCTGAGTAACATCAATTTTATGCATCATTGCAGCGAATAAATCGCAGGAAGTGAAAAATATTCAATTGACATTCAGCTCCAGCTAAGGTTTTCTATACACCAATTACTGAATTAGCGAGACCCTTTTGAATGACACACATTAACGCTTCATTAAACATCATTTGGTGGTGGCACTTCCCAACGTAGCGGGTGGTGTGAAGCTCTGTGCTCATTTGAAAGTGACCAGAATCAACAAGAAGCCCGCAGAAATGCGGGCTTTTTTGTTAGGTGCGAAAAATGTCGGCAGACTCGGGTAAAAAAAATTAAGAAAGCGAGATAACTCATGATGTTAAAGACATTTTATAAGGTAGCTGGAATATGAACATGCCCAAACAGACATTCGCACGCTCAAGCACACTCAAGGCGGCATTAACCTACCACAGCGATCCACTACGCTTATATCAGCACATCACCCAAGATGCGCCCCATACTATGTTGCTCGAATCGGCCGAAATCGACAGTAAAGATCACTTAAAAAGCATGGTAATGACCCATGCCGCCATGATGATCCGCTGTGACGGTTATCAGCTGACCTTCACCGCACTGACCGACAATGGCGCGAGCTTACTTGATCCCATCGAGCTCTTTTTCAGTACTGCTGTCAATGTCGCCCGAGATAACTTGACCTTAGTGGTCACACTGCAAAAAGACACTCAGCTGCAGGATGAAGATGCGCGCTTAAAATCGACCTCGCCACTCGATGGTCTGCGGATGTTTATCCAGCAGATTGATTGTGGCGCCCATACTGACAGCCAGACCAAGCCCGCCTTTGAGGATCTGTTTTTAGGTGGCGTGCTGGCCTACGACTTAATTGATACTGTCGAACCACTGCCCGCCGTACCGAACCGCGATAACGATTGTCCTGATTACTTATTTTACCTCGCCGAAACCTTAATCCTTATCGATCATAAACTGAAACAAGCCGACATCATTACCCATAATTTCAGTCGTGATTCAGCCCAGTATGCCGCCATCACCGCAGCGCTAAGCGAACGAGTTCAGCAGTTAAGCACACAATGTAAAACTCTGGGTAATTCACCTGCCGATATACCGACACTGGTCGCCATCGACGCAACTGAGCAAGTCAATATTTCCGATGAGGTGTTCAAACAAACCATTATCGATTTGAAAGAACACATTATTGCGGGCGATATTTTCCAAGTGGTGCCATCCCGTAGCTTTAGTTTACCTTGCCCGAATACTTTAGGGGCTTATCGTGCCCTGCGCCTGACTAACCCTAGCCCTTACATGTTTTATTTCAGGGGCCATGATTTCACGCTTTTTGGTGCCTCACCAGAAAGTGCGCTCAAATTTGATGCCAGCAGTAATCAGGTGGAAGTCTACCCGATTGCCGGCACCCGCAAACGCGGTAAAACCGCCACGGGCGAGATTGATTTTGACTTAGACAGCCGTATTGAACTTGAACTGCGTTTAGATAAAAAAGAACTGTCGGAACACTTAATGCTGGTCGATTTAGCGCGCAATGATATCGCACGCATCAGCCAAAGCGGCAGCCGCAAAGTCGCCGAATTATTAAAAGTTGACCGTTATTCCCACGTGATGCACCTCGTCAGCCGCGTAACGGGTCAACTGCGCCAAGATTTAGATGCGCTGCATGCTTATCAGGCTTGTATGAATATGGGCACATTAGTGGGCGCACCAAAAGTACGTGCATCACAACTGGTACGCCAAGCAGAAAAAGCCCGCCGCGGCAGCTATGGTGGCGCCGTGGGTTACCTTAATGCCCTTGGTGACATGGACACTTGCATCGTTATCCGCTCCGCCTTTGTTAAAAATGGCACCGCCTTTATTCAAGCGGGCGCGGGCGTGGTATTTGATTCGGATCCCCAAAGTGAGGCTGATGAAACCCGTCAAAAAGCTCAAGCCGTGATTTCGGCAATCAAAATGGGCGCTGGGCTGCCAGTCAATGAATCATCAGCGAATGACGCGTCAGCGCAATCCACTTCAGTAGAATATAAATAGGAGCCAAACATGAAACTCTATCTACTCGATAACTTTGACTCCTTTACCTATAACCTAGTGGATCAATTTCGCAGCCTAGGCTGTGAAGTGGTGATTTACCGCAACGATGTTGCCGCCGACTTTATTGCTGAAAAACTGCTTAACGAACAAGAACCCGCAGCGCTGGTGTTATCACCCGGTCCTGGTGCGCCCCATGAAGCAGGCTCTATGATGGCGCTTATCGCCAAAGTCGCGGGCAAGGTGCCTATGCTGGGGATCTGCCTTGGACATCAAGCCATGGTGGAATATTACGGCGGCACAGTAGCGCGCGCACCTTTTGTGGTGCACGGCAAGGCAAGCCCCACTTTCCATGACGGTACTGGCGTATTTGCCGGTTTGCCTTCTCCCCTGCCCGTTGCCCGCTATCACAGTCTGGTCGCCACTCACGTGCCTGATTGCTTACAAGTGATAGCAACCACTGACACTATGCCGATGGCAATTTTGCACCCGCAGCATAGAGCCGTTGGGTTTCAGTTCCACCCAGAATCGATTCTGACGACGCTGGGCAGCACACTGCTCATTCAAACCTTGGCATTTCTGACCCAAGACATGACAGCAGGAGTAAATGCATGAGTACAAACCATATTCAGCCTTTACTCGATGTTTTATACCAAGGTAAGAGTTTAAGTCGCGAGCACACCGCCGAACTTTTTGGCGCGTTAATTCGCGGTGAAATGAGTGAAGCCACTATGGCAGGCATGTTAGTCGCGCTCAAGATGCGCGGCGAAACCATTGATGAAATCAGCGGCGCCGCCGATGCGATGCGCGCCGCCGCCAAGACGTTTCCCTACTCGAATGGCGATAACCTTAGCAATGGAATCGTTGACATAGTTGGCACGGGTGGCGATGGCTTTAATACCATTAATATTTCCACCACTGCGGCCTTTGTTGCCGCGGCGGCGGGCGCCAAGGTCGCCAAACACGGCAATCGTAGCGTGTCGAGTAAATCGGGTTCATCGGATCTTTTGGCGCAGTTTGGCATTGACTTAACCATGTCACCAGACACCGCCAGTCGTTGCCTCGACGCATTGAACCTGTGCTTTTTATTTGCGCCCCACTACCACGGCGGAGTAAAACATGCGGGGCCGGTCAGGCAAGCACTGAAAACGCGCACTTTATTCAATGTGTTAGGGCCACTTATCAATCCTGCCCGCCCCGAATTTATGTTACTTGGCGTTTATAGCCCTGAGTTAGTCTTACCGATAGCGAAAGTATTAAAGGCGCTTGGCACAAAACGCGCTATGGTAGTGCACGGCAGTGGTTTAGATGAAGTCGCGCTGCACGGCAACACCCAAGTGGCCGAATTAAAAGACGGCGACATCATAGAGTATCAACTCACGCCCGCCGATTTAGGTGTGCCTTTAGCACAAATCAGTGACTTAGAAGGCGGCGAACCCGCGCAGAATGCCTTGATCACCGAGGCAATTTTAAAAGGTTACGGCACAGATGCGCATGCCAATGCGGTCGCTATCAATGCCGGTTGTGCTTTATATGTGTGTGGAATTGCTGATTCAGTGAAAGCCGGAACCTTACTTGCGCTCAGTACCATACAAAGCGGTAAAGCCTTTGAATTATTAAGCCAATTAGCTAAAGTCAGCAGTGAAACAAAGGAATAAGTGGCAATGACTCAAGAACTGATAACAGATAGCCAAGATATGAGAACTCAGCCACAGGCAGCAACAAACCCTATGCCAAAAAGTAATGTGTTAACCCGTATAGTCGATACCAAAGCGGCCCATATTGCCGCCCTGAAGCTGCGTTTCCCCGAGGCAAGCTTGTCGCCAAAAATCTCTGACCGCAGTTTATTTGCCGCACTCAAGGCGCCCAAGGCGGGTTACATTTTAGAATGTAAAAAAGCCAGTCCCTCCAAAGGGCTTATCCGCGATGTGTTTGATGTAGAAGCCATTGCCGATATTTACGGAAAATATGCGGCGGGCATTTCGGTATTAACCGACGAGCAGTTTTTCCAAGGGGATATGGACTATATCCCTAAGGTGCGCGCTCGGGTGAACCAACCTATTCTGTGCAAAGATTTTTTTGTCGATGAATACCAAATTAAACTCGCCGCCCACCAAGGCGCCGATGCCATTCTGTTAATGCTATCCGTACTCGATGATGCACAATATCACCGCCTAGCGAAAGAAGCCGCTAAGTATCAACTCGATGTGCTGACTGAAGTCAGTAACGAAGAAGAACTTAAACGCGCCATCGCATTAGATGCGCCGATTATTGGGATCAATAACCGTAACTTAAGGGATTTAAGTACCGATCTCGCCACCACAGAAACGCTAGCGCCACACATTAGCAGCGACCGCGTGGTGATCAGCGAATCAGGCATCTACAACAATGAGCAAGTACGCCGCCTCAGTCCACTGGTCGATGGTTTCCTCGTCGGCAGCTCAATTATGGCCGAGGCTGATATCGACTTAGCCTGCCGTAAATTGATCTTCGGTCACAATAAAGTCTGCGGCCTCACCCGTGTGGAAGATATTTGCGCCGCGGCAACGGCAGGCGCCGTCTATGCCGGGCTGATTTTTGCTGAAAAATCCCCGCGCGCGTTAACCCTTAATACCGCTGAACAATTGCTCAGGGAATATCGCGCATCCGCGGCTCCCGCCATTGAATTCGTCGGTGTGTTTGTTAATGCCGCGCCAAGCACCATTACGGATACCGCAGCCTGTTTGCAGTTATCTGCCGTACAGCTGCATGGCACTGAAACTGAACTTGAAATCGCACAACTCGCAGAGCGACTTGAGCAAGCGGGACTCACAACTCAAATTTGGAAAGCCGTCAGCGTCGATGCACAAACGGGTGAGCTTGGTAACATACCTCAGGGAGCATCGCGATATCTCTTTGATAGTAAAACGGCAGACCAATTTGGCGGCTCAGGCCAAGCCTTTAATTGGCAAAGCATTGATGTGAAATCCCTCTGCCCACAAAAAGCCCATGCCATGTTGGCTGGCGGACTCAACGCCGACAATGCGGCCAGTGCCAATGCCCAAGGATTTTACGGTTTAGATTTTAATTCTGGCCTAGAAACCGCCGCAGGAATTAAATCGGCGCAACTGATCCAAACGGCTTTTGCCCATTTACGTCTCTAGCCTATCGCGCTAAGCAAGAAGCCCTAGATGCTGTTGGTGCAGGACAAGAGTGATGCTCAACAAACAATATGAACCTATTAATGCCAGTGGCCAAATAGATAACGATGCGGTTAACCCCAAGACGCTGTTAGCACCATCAAGCCACTGACAAACTGATTGATAAGATAAGGAAAAAGGTATGTCAACGTTAAAGCTTAACCCTTATTTCGGCGAATACGGCGGCATGTATGTGCCACAGATTTTAGTGCCAGCCCTTAAGCAATTAGAAACTGCCTTTGTGGAAGCACAGGAAGATGAAGACTTTAAAGCCGAGTTTACCGATTTATTGAAAAACTATGCGGGTCGCCCAACAGCACTCACCTTAACTCGCAATTTAAGCCCAAATCCTATGGTAAAAATCTACCTTAAACGGGAAGATTTACTCCACGGCGGCGCCCATAAAACCAACCAAGTGTTAGGCCAAGCCCTGCTGGCTAAGCGCATGGGTAAAAAAGAAATTATTGCTGAAACCGGCGCAGGACAACACGGCGTTGCCACCGCCCTTGCCTGCGCGCTGTTAGGCTTAAAATGTAAAGTCTATATGGGTGCCAAAGACGTTGCGCGCCAATCACCTAACGTATTTAGAATGCGTTTGATGGGTGCGGAAGTGATCCCTGTCACCTCAGGTTCTGCCACCCTAAAAGATGCCTGTAACGAGGCGATGCGCGACTGGTCTGGCAGCTACGAAAAGGCCCACTATCTTCTGGGCACCGCTGCGGGGCCACATCCGTTCCCAACCATAGTGCGTGAATTCCAACGCATTATTGGCGAAGAAACCAAGAAGCAAATGCTTGAGCGTGAAGGTCGCCTGCCCGATGCGGTTATCGCCTGTGTGGGCGGCGGTTCCAACGCTATCGGCATGTTTGCTGACTTTATCGACGAGCCAAGTGTCGAACTGATTGGCGTCGAACCTGCGGGTAAAGGCATAGACACGCCAATGCACGGCGCGCCGCTTAAACACGGTAAGACTGGTATTTTCTTCGGCATGAAAGCGCCTTTGATGCAAGACAGCGAAGGGCAAATCGAAGAATCTTACTCGATTTCAGCCGGATTGGACTTCCCCTCCGTTGGCCCGCAGCACGCGCATCTTAATGCCACAGGCCGCGCCCGTTATGAATCGGCTACCGACGATGAAGCCTTAGAAGCCTTCCAACAACTGGCGCGCTGTGAAGGGATTATCCCCGCATTAGAATCGGCGCATGCTATCGCCTATGCCGTGAAAATGGCGCGCGAGTGCACCAAGGAAACCATTTTAGTGGTCAATCTTTCCGGTCGTGGCGACAAAGATATTTTCACCGTTTCTGACATTTTGAATGGTAAAGAGGAATAATAAACATGAGTGACACGTCTACCAACACTGGCCGTTACCAAGCCACCTTTGCCAAACTCAAAACTGAAGGTCGTGGCGCTTTTGTCCCCTTCGTCACCCTTGGCGATCCTAGCCCTGAGTTATCGCTAAAAATTATCGATACCTTAGTACAAAACGGTGCCGATGCCTTAGAACTGGGTTTTCCGTTTTCCGATCCCTTGGCCGATGGCCCTGTGATCCAAGGGGCTAACCTGCGTTCTTTAGCCGCTGGCACGACTCCAACGGCGTGTTTTGAATTACTGGCGCAAGTACGTGCAAAATACCCAGAACTACCAATCGGTTTGCTGCTGTATGCGAACTTGGTGTTTGCTAATGGCATAGATGCGTTTTACGCCAAAGCGCAGCAAGCGGGTGTGGATTCAGTACTTATCGCCGATGTGCCAGTGGAAGAATCAGCGCCCTTTAGCGAAGCCGCTAAAGCCCATGGTATTGCGCCGATTTTTATCGCGCCGCCCAATGCTGACAGTGAAACCCTTGAGCAAGTGAGTAAAAGTGGTGAAGGTTACACCTATCTCTTATCCCGCGCAGGGGTGACAGGCACAGACACGAAAGCTGGCGTGCCGGTAGAGGAAATTTTATCTAAATTAAAAGCCTTTAACGCCCCGCCACCGCTCCTCGGTTTTGGTATTGCCGAGCCTTCACAGGTAAGCGCCGCCATCAAAGCGGGCGCTGCAGGGGCGATTTCTGGCTCTGCCGTAGTAAAAATCATCGAAACCCACCAGCACGATGAAGTTAAGCTACTTGCAACGCTTGGGGAATTTACTCGCGCAATGAAGGCTGCAACCTAAGCGAGTCTTGATTTAAATAATCCAATATAAATCAAGAATTCAATTACAAATAAAATAAGTGAGGTAGACTCGTCGCCTCGCTTATTTTGTTTGTATTTACCAAGCTCTATGTTTACTCAGCCTTTATCTCCCGCAAACACTATCTATCAAGGCAATACTGACACTCACGCAGTACTACACTGACAGCGTATTTATTTAGTCACAGTTCCTCGATAGAATGCCCTATCGAAGAAAAACGGACTTTTTATGCAGTATCGGATCTATATTCTCGAATTAACGCCTTGGGGCTGTGGTTTTGAAGGTGAAGTTGCAGGTAAATGCGATAATGGTGCGCCAATTTGGTTTTACTACCAAGGTAGCGATCAGCAGGCCGAAATTCGCTTTCCGGTTAACCAATGGGTCACAGTTGAATTGCTTGGCCGATTAGCAAGTGCCAGTCTTCAAGCAGATATGATTAAACAAACGCCACACCAGCATCTGAAATTCCCGTTGCATAACTGTCACTTTGAAGCTTCGGGACAAATCATCGAAATCAGCCAAACACCCGAAGATACAATTTACCTGTTGCAATCAAACCTACCGCTCCCCTTTGATAATGAACTTGGGAAATCCCCTATCTCGCTAGGCCATTGGGTCAATGTTACAGGCGAGCTTTGGGTAACAAATTGGATGAATTGAGTCGATAAAAAAAGGTATAGTGCTAGCCTGTAACAAATCATTCGCCTGATACATATCCATTAGAGGATCCGATGACCATTTCTAAATCTTTACCCGATAACAAACCTCGTACTTTTTTGGGAACACCCAAATTACCGGCCAAGTATGCCACTGTGGTGATGCCATTTTTTCTCTCTATTCTCATGAGTTGTATCGTTTCTGGGATCAGCACTTTCAATGGCGTTGGCGCTTCACCGCAATTTCTCGAACTCTGGCTCGGCGCTTGGCTGATCTCATGGGTTGTCGCCTTTCCGACACTGCTGATGGTGTTACCTTTGGTGCGTAAAATCACAGCTCATTTTGTCGATTTACGCTAGTTTTACGACTTAATCTTCCGATTTAACTATTTTATTTCAAAGCCGTTTTAGGACGGCTTTATCTTGAACTCCTTCTCTTATGCGTACAGCAACTAAAAATTACATCGATAATTGCTCGATCTGTTCCCCTGCCAATATTCACTTAAACTAAAACAGTACGACCTACACCATACCAATCGTATTAAATCAAAGCGCTCATTGAGCCCCCTGTCCACGCTTTACAATGGATTTACACTGACCGTTTAGCGGCACCTATGTTTATTGTATAAGGATGACATGACTTCTACCTAAATCAATTTTCCTCTGCTCTCGAACCAACTCAAGCATTAATGTAACCCACTGTATTTATATATTTTATAAAAATAGCGCTCGTAAAACCCTAAATAATATATCCCCAAAACGCTGCCTAATTATCACTCCTTTTTCATTTACTTATTTGTACCATTAACCGTATCCGCCCCCCTTATTCATCAGTTAAAAGTATTAACCCACAGCCCCGCTCAAATGAGAATGGTTTGCATTTGAATATTTTCACATGCTAATTTACCTACCGTTGTCGGGACAGAGACAGCAGGAAATGGCCTAAGGACTGAGCTAAAAATAGCGAGTTGATCAACGCAAGATAAATAGCCAAACAGTCTATTTTGATAACCGCATTCACTTTGGTTTGCGTCCTTAGGTAACTGATTACTGGATCGGCAACGCGCAGTAGCATGTTGCCAAGGAGGCGTAAGTGAGTACACAGCAAAGGGAAATGGATCGCGAAATCTTTGATCTACTTGGCATAGGCATTGGCCCATTCAATCTTGGCCTCGCCGCCTTATCAGAACCTATTGACGGCTTTAACTGCTTATTTTTAGATGCTAAAACCAGTTTTGACTGGCATCCAGGCATGCTACTCAAATCCTCAAGATTGCAAACACCCTTTATGTCGGATCTGGTGACTATGGCCGATCCCACCAGCCGCTACAGCTACCTTAATTTTGCCAAGCAAACGGGCAGACTTTATCCCTTTTATATTCGTGAGAATTTCTTTTTACCCCGCCACGAATACAACTTGTATTGCCAATGGGTGAGCCAACAACTCAGCAACCTTAAATTTGGTTTTAAGGTCACTCAAGTGGATTACAACGCAGGTGAAAGTATTTATCGAGTTACAGGTTTTGATAGGCGCAGTGGTAAAACCCATACCTATCAATGCCGAAAGCTAGTGCTAGGCACTGGCACTGAACCTTATCTACCAAAGGATTGCCCAATCCAAGATGCACGGGTCATGCATACCGCCAGTTATATGCAGCAAAAAACCTACCTGCAGAGTCAGAGTGCCATCACAGTAATTGGTAGTGGCCAGAGTGCGGCGGAAGTGTTTTACGATCTACTGCAAGATATTGATACCTATGGTTATCAACTCAATTGGATGACACGATCAGCGCGTTTTTATCCCTTGGAATATACCAAGCTTACTTTAGAGATGACCTCGCCAGATTATGTCGATTACTTCCACGAGTTGACCCCTAATCAAAGATGCTCACTGATCGCCAGCCAGAAACAACTCTACAAAGGAATAAATTCTGAGCTGATAAACGACATTTACGATTTGTTATATCAAAAGCGCCTATTGGCCGATTTTCAATGCCGACTGATGACGAATGCGGCGCTGACTCATATCGAGCCCCAAGCCAATATGCTCAAGTTGCATTTCCACCACAATGAAAAAAATCACACCTTTGAGCAAGAAACGGGCGCCGTCATTTTAGGCACAGGTTACCACTATCGTTTACCCGAGTTTATCAGTGGTATTAAACAACAAGTCGAATTCGATGACGCCGGACAACTTAGCGTGCAGCGTGATTACAGCATAGATATTCGAGGGGATATTTTTGTCCAGAATGTCGGTTTTCATACCCATGGGATAAGCTCTCCAGATCTGGGTATGGGCTGTTATCGCAACGGCACCATCTTAAAAGCCGTGCTCGGTTATGCGCCCTACCACATTGAGGAACATATCGCGTTTCAAACCTTCGATCCGGCCAAACTTGCCAGTCATCAGCCCTGCGGCGCCAATGCAATTAACACGCTGGAGCTTAATCCAAGACATTTTCCTAAGGCGCCGCACAGAAAAACTCAAGTTGATGCGCCACAAACTATCCCTCCAACCAAGATTCCAAGTTCTGGCGCAAGTTCAACCGTGAGTTCAGGCGCGGGAACCAATATGCCGGTCTTAATGGCGCCGAACCAGGAGGCATAATAATGGCAAGCCAATTTAGCAACCATTGTTTAACGCAACTATGTTTAATGCAACTATCCGCTATTTCGAGCATTAATGGTTTCCAACTCAGAGCGTTAGACCTTACACAAGACATTCCAACACTACAGTCTTGGTTTAACCAAGATTACGCCAAGTTTTGGGGTATGCAGGGCTTGAACCTTGATGCCATAAAAAATCTGTTAGCAACAACAGAACACAAGTTTGCCTTGATAGGTGAATGGCAGGCCAAAGCGCTATTTATGGTGGAACTCTACGATCCCGTCCACGATGAAGTCGGCCAGCACTATCGTGTTGCGCCGGGTGATTGTGGTATGCATCTGATTATCGCGCCGCCCGATGGCAAACCCGTCAGCGGCTTATCCTTGAAGGTGATGGATGCGATAGCGCAGCTCGTGCTTGAAAAACTGGCCTTTAATCGCCTGGTGGTTGAACCTGATCAACTCAATAGCAAAATTCATCGCTTAAATAGCCTGATAGGCATTCGCTATGAAAAAGCGATTCAGTTAAACACTAAAGCTGCTTTCCTCGGATTTTGCACTGCGGCCCAGCGCCTTCGACCATCGAGCACGCCCTCTTTGACGAGCCTAGCCCAAACAACCTCAGCCCAGCCAAGCTCAGATCAGTCCGTCTGCTCTGCCAAACTTAGCAAGCCCAGCCCTAGCAAAGCCAAGCTCGCTCGCGGCATCTGCAATCTCTCCCATGACATTATCGACTCTTTAGGTGAATTAGATGAACTTACCCACAAAAGCCTTATTAATTAACCCATTGCCAACGCAAGATCATCATGATCAAGCAGTACATGCTCAACAAAGCCCGGCGCTATCGACAACATCGACTTCTATGCCGGAGCATTTGACTCCCGCCTATTGGCAAGCGGCTAATCGTCATTTAGTGAAGAAAATCCTCTGCGAATTCACCCACGAGAAGCTCATTACCCCGACCCTGTACGGGCAAAAAACGGGGCTCAACCACTATGAACTCAGGCTCAAAGACAGCACTTATTATTTTAGTGCACGACATTATCAGCTAGATCATCTCGCGATTGATGCCGATACCATCCGCGTTTCACTTGCAGGCAAAGAACAAACCCTCGATGCGATGTCGCTGATCATTTCCCTTAAAAATGACTTAGGGATCAGTGAAACCTTACTGCCCACGTATTTAGAGGAAATCACTAGCACCCTTTACAGTAAGGCATACAAGTTAGCGCATCAGGCGATTCCTGCAGCCACGCTAGCGCGAGCTGATTATCAAAGCATAGAAGCGGGTATGACAGAAGGTCATCCGGTGTTTATTGCCAATAATGGCCGGATTGGTTTTGATATGCAGGATTACCGTCAATTTGCCCCTGAAAGCGCGATGCCGATGCAGTTAGTCTGGCTTGGAGTCCGCAAAAACAAAACCACGTTTGCCGCCCTCGAAAACTTGAGTCACGACGCGTTACTCAAGGAGGAACTTGGCCAGCAGTTCACTGACTTCCAACAACGTCTTAAAACCCAGCAGCATGATCCACAGGACTTCTACTTTATGCCAGTGCATCCTTGGCAGTGGCGTGAAAAAATCGCCCGCGTCTTTGCCGGCGACATAGCCCGTGGCGATCTGGTTTATCTTGGTGAAGGCAATGAGCAATACCAAGTGCAGCAATCGATACGCACTTTCTTCAATCTTGCATCACCGCAAAAGTGCTACGTCAAAACCGCGCTTTCTATCCTTAATATGGGCTTTATGCGTGGTCTATCGCCCCTTTACATGAGCTGCACACCGCAGATCAATGCGTGGGTTGCAAACTTGGTTGAAAACGATCCTTACTTTGCCCAACAAGGCTTTGTGATCCTCAAAGAAATTGCCGCCATAGGTTATCACCACACCTATTACGAGCAGGCTCTCACCCAAGATAGCGCCTATAAAAAAATGCTTTCTGCCCTGTGGCGCGAAAGCCCACTGCCACACATTGAGCCTAAGCAAAATCTGATGACCATGGCTGCGCTACTGCATACGGATCATGAAGATAAGGCCCTTATTGCAGCCTTGATAGCCGCCTCAGGCTTGCCAGCAAAGGATTGGGTCAGTCGCTTCTTAAACCTGTATTTATCGCCGCTGTTACATGCCTTTTTTGCCTACGATCTGGTCTTTATGCCCCATGGTGAAAACCTGATCTTAGTGCTCGATGAATATGTGCCAGTCAAGATTTTGATGAAAGACATAGGCGAAGAAGTCGCGGTACTCAATGGCGCGAAGCCGCTACCTGATGATGTAAAACGCCTTGCGGTGAGCCTTGAAGAAGAGATGAAGCTTAACTACATCTTACTGGATATTTTTGACTGTATTTTCCGCTATTTAGCACCGCTGCTCGATGAGCAAACCAGTGTCAGTGAAAGCCAATTCTGGGAGTTAGTGGCGGACAATGTACGTGATTACCAAGCCCAGCATCCACATTTGGCCGACAAGTTTGCCCAATACGATCTGTTTAAGGACAGCTTTGTACGCACGTGCCTCAATCGTATCCAATTGAATAATAACCAACAAATGATAGACCTCGCCGACAGGGAGAAAAACCTGCGTTTCGCCGGCGGCATCGACAATCCCTTGGCGGCCTTTAGACAAAGCCATGCCTTTAAGCGCCCTATGCTTAGCAGCGCTGAGCAAAGGAAACGTTAACACACCACAAAGTGGATAACCCCGAAACTTTAGCTGGGCCAATGTTGGCCCAGCTTGTTTAACCCCCAACCTAAACGGAATTAAAGATCAACATTATGAAGACTTTTCCTCTCTCCAGCATCGCACTCGTCTGTCGGCAAGCCCTCGTTAACCCGAAGCTATTGCTGTGCTCAGCCATGTTAGCCACGGTTCCCCATGCCACAGCTGACACTGTCGATGCGGATAGTAAAACTAAAAAGCACCAGAAAGAAATTGAAGTCATCAATGTCATTGGCGCTAAGGATTTACACGACAACCGTTATAAAACCCAAGCGATGAACACGGCAACTGGGCTCGATTTATCCTATCTAGAAACGCCGCAGTCGGTCACTTCTATCACCCGCCAGATGATGAACGATCAACAGCTTAATAGTGTCATTGATGCCATGACCAGCGTTGCGGGGATCAATGCCCGCCCAATGGATAACGACAGATACAGTATTAGTGCCCGCGGCATTGCCGTGACCAGCATTTTGTACGATGGCGTACCCACCACCTACGATACCCGCTTCAACTATGGGGATAATCTGATCGACACCGCCATCTACGAGCGAGTAGAAGTGGTACGCGGCGCGACTGGCCTCATGACGGGAGCCGGTAATCCCTCGGCGGCCATTAACCTTATCCGTAAACGCCCGACTCAAGAGTTTATGGGCAACACCTCGTTAAGTGTGGGCTCATGGAATAATGTGCGCGGTATGGTCGATGTTTCCAGCGGCTTAAATGACTCGGGTTCTGTGCGCGGTCGCGTGGTGGCCGCCTATCAAGATAAGGATTCGTTCCAAGACAGGTACGAGCAGCAGCGCACAACGCTATACGGCATAGTCGAAACCGATATTGGCGATAGCACCTTATTCACCCTTGGTGTCGATTACCAAGATGCTACGCCGAGCGGCACTATGTCGGGCGGTTTACCGCTATTTTACAGCGATGGCAGTCGCACTAATTATGATCGTGCCACTTCAACGGCGCCCGATTGGGGCTCGGCGCATACCCAAGGCCTCAACACCTTTGCGAGTCTCGAACACAGATTAGATAATGGTTGGAACCTAAAAGGGACTTACACCTACGGCGATAACTCATTGGAGTTCGATGTACTATGGGCCACGGGATATCCTGATCCTGTAACCAATATCGGCGCCACTGCAGGCTCTATCGCCTATGTCGACGGCAGTCGCACCCAACACAATGTGGATTTGCGCGCCGAAGGACAATACCAACTCTTTGGTCAGGAACATCAATTGATGTTTGGCTGGAATGGCCAACGCCAAGAGTTCGCCAATCCCTACTATTATCCCACTGCGGCAGTACCGCCTTTGGGGGATTTTCGCGATCCGAACTTCCAATATCCAAAACCTCAATGGAAGGAAACTTATACCACGGGTTCATTTGGCGAAACCAAACAGAGTGCAGCCTATGTAGCGACTCAGCTTAATCTCAGCGACGCTTTAGCTGTCCTCGTCGGATTACGCCTCAATGAGTGGGAAACCGACCAAGATAATTTTGGCAGCCGCTACGATTTCAGCATCAGCAACGAACTCACGACTTACTTCGGCCTCACCTACGCCCTGACCGAGCAATATTCGCTCTACGCCAGTTATACGGACATTTTTGCACCGCAAACTAAGCAAAGAATCGATAAAAGCTACCTAGATCCAGTCAAAGGGAAAAACTACGAAGGCGGGATTAAGGCGAGCCTGTTCGATGAGGCTTTAGATATGTCGCTGTCGGTGTTTGAGATCAGACAAGACAATGTCGGAGTCAGCACTGGCGATGTGATCCCAGGAACGACAACGCAAGTGTATGAAGGCGTAAACGGTACAAAAACACAGGGATTCGAATTTGAATCGACGGGTAAAATCACTGATGACTGGAATGTTTACTTAGGCTACACCCAGTTCACTAGCGAAGATCCTAAAGGCAAACGCATCAGTACCATCTCACCACGTCAGCAGTTAAAACTCTTCACCACTTATACCTTTGGTGGTGATTGGCATAAGTTGCAAATTGGTGCGGGGGTTAACTGGCAGAGCCGAGTTTACCAAACGGTTAATTCGCCACTTGGCAAAGTCGAAGTAGAGCAAGGCTCCTATGCACTGGCGAGTCTGATGGCAAGTTACGCCTTCACCGAGCAACTTAAGCTTAGCGCCAACCTGCACAACGCCTTAGATAAAACCTACTACAGCCAAGTCGGTCAATACAGCCAATTCCAATACGGTACGCCGCGCAGTGCCAGCTTAACCTTGGACTATCGCTTCTAAGTCAGACTTTTATTGAGATAGTTCGAAAACCCTTGTGAGCCCAAATCTTGGGCCCACAAGGTCCTCATCTATTGGACTTATCAATAATAGCGGGGCTTATAAATCACAGCGGCAATCAATCACAGCCATTAAGGAGTCACTATGGCAAGCCAACGGAGAGACACCAGACTGCAAACATTATGCGATACAGCGACAAGCCACAACGCGTTGAATCAAACTATTTTGTCACTCAATCAGCTGTTACATCAACGGGCACCCTTCTATGGCGAGCTCCTTAGCGCAACGCAGTCACCTACAGGGCTCAGTTTTGATGAATGGAGTAACGTCGATACTTATCAAAAACTCATTGCACGTTTTGCCATCGCACACCCTAGCGCAGAAACTCAGAGTGAAACTGAAACCGAGGCGACTAAAACAGCTGCAAACAGCCGAGCGCACGCTTTCGCCAGTAAAAGCGCCTTAGTCAGTAAAAGCGCTACGGCCAGTAGAAAAGACACTCGCAAAGCGCTGCATTCACTTTGGGGTCAATGGTATTTTGGCCTTTTAGTTCCGCCTGTGATGGAGTGGATTTTTAACGCAAAAAAAGCCGATTTCGAGCCTATTCACTGGCAGCCACAGTCCGTGTTTATGCAGGTACACGCCAGTGGCCGAGTGGCAAAATTTGAATTTAAAATAACAAAGCAACAGCCAAATACCGCTTTGACCTTTAAAAAACACCACGGCATCGAACCACTTTCCCAAATAAACACTAAGCCAAGTTTCAAGACAGACACTAAGGTACACTCGCCATTAACCTCATATAAGCCGCCAGTTGATAAAGAACTCGCCCTACAAGGCTTTATCTTAAACTTACTGCAACCGAGTGTTGAGCGCCTACTCACTTTGAGCCCCGTGCCCGCTAAATTATATTGGAGTCACTTAGGCTATCTGATCCACTGGTATCTAGGTGAGTTGGGATTATCTCAGCAGCAGAGTCAGCAACTTAAGCAAGCTCTGTTTCGCAGAACGACCTTTTTTGATGGCACCCAAAATCCACTGTATAACAGCATCAATTTGATTGTTGAACCAAAAGAAGGCAGCACAAACATCCAATGCATTCGGCGTACTTGCTGCCTAAGATATCAACTCGCCAACACTGGCCAATGCCACGATTGCCCACTACTAAGTCGCCCTAACGCTAAGACAAACGCCGCCAAACAAGCACAAGTCTAACTTGCCCATTAAACCCATTTAATGGGCAAGATCGCAATCCTAGGCCCATGGTGCTTTTGCCCTTATGTTGCACATGCTACACTCAAGCCCATGTCTCTTTAACATGATTATTTATGAAACAACTGCTTGATTTCCTGCCCCTCGTCATCTTTTTTGCCGTTTATAAATTTTTCGATATTTATATCGCCAGCGGTGCATTGATCGCAGCCACCGCGCTTCAATTGATCGTGACCTATGCGCTATATAAGAAACTTGAAAAGATGCACTTAATCACCTTTGCGATGGTGACAGTGTTTGGCACACTCACTTTAGTGTTTCACGATGATTCTTTTATCAAGTGGAAAGTGACCATTATCTATAGTTTGTTTGCCATCGCCTTAGGTGTCAGTCAATTGCTCAATAAATCGATATTAAAGTCGATGTTAGGCAAAGAAATGCAAGTAGACGACAAAATTTGGGCTCGCGTAACTTGGTATTGGGTGATCTTTTTCGCCGCTTGTGGCCTAGTCAATATTTATGTCGCCTTTAGTTTGCCATTAGAAACTTGGGTCAATTTTAAAGTGTTTGGTTTAACCGCTTTAACCTTAATTAATACTGTCCTGACCGTATTTTATCTTTATAAACACCTTCCCGAAGATCAACGCAAGGAACTCAAATAATGTGGTATATGATTTCAGCTCAAGATTTTGAGAATAGTTTAGAAAAACGTTTAGCCGCACGCCCAGCCCATTTAGCTCGCCTGCAAGCCCTCGCCGATGAAGGTCGTTTACTGATCGCTGGCCCACACCCAGCCATCGACAGCGAAAACCCAGGTGATGCAGGCTTTAGTGGTTCACTGGTTGTCGCAGATTTTGAATCCTTAGTCGCAGCAAAACACTGGGCTGATGCCGATCCCTATATCGAAGCGGGCGTTTACCAAAGTGTTGTGGTTAAACCCTTTAAACGAGTCCTGCCTTAATGAAAATAGTGTCCTTTAACATCAATGGTCTGCGGGCACGCTTGCATCAATTGCAAGCCTTAATCGATAGCCACCAGCCCGACATTATCGGCCTGCAAGAAACCAAAGTGCACGATGAGGCGTTTCCATTAGCCGAAGTCGAAGCCATGGGATATCAAGTGCATTACCACGGCGGTAAAGCTCACTATGGTGTTGCCATGCTGTCTAAAGTCGCACCAGAAAAACTGCAAAAGGGTTTTCCAAGCGATGATGAAGATGCCCAGCGCCGCATGATTATCGGCACATTTACCCAAGCGAATGGTCGTCCATTGACTGTGTTCAACGGCTATTTCCCCCAGGGCGAAAGCATAGACCACCCCACAAAATATCCTGCTAAACGTAAGTTTTATCAGGATTTAATGCACTACTTGCAGACAAATCACAGCAACGATGAAGATATCGCCATCATAGGTGACATCAATATTTCGCCGACCGATTTAGACATAGGCATAGGTGAAGTCAATCGTAAGCGTTGGCTAAAAACCGGCAAATGTAGCTTCCAACCGGAAGAGCGTGAGTGGTTAAAAACCTTACAAGACTGGGGCTTAATCGACACTTTCCGTCAATTACACCCAGAGCGCATCGAACGTTATTCTTGGTTCGATTACCGCAGCAAAGGTTTCGATGACAACCGTGGCCTGCGTATTGATGTGATTTTAGCAACGCCTTCACTGGCAGCACGTTTAGTCGAATCCGATGTCGATTACGATCTGCGCGGCATAGATAAACCCTCAGATCATGCCCCCATTTGGAGCACGTTCAAAGAGGCTTAATCAGCTAACGTTCGACCATCTTAGTAGATATAAAACATCGGCTTAGGTCGATGTTTTTTTATGGGCGAAACATATTTTATCTTTGTTGTTCGATGAATGGTAAATGAGTCAGGTTTGATACTGAACGTAATTCACTTTTGGACAGATATGTCTTGAAGACGAGTGTTTGGGGACCAATAATTTTAGTTGTGAGGAGTTTAGCGTTTGCTGATATCCACTCACACGTGCTTGCCATGGTATTTGCTCGTCGACTCGCAGCCAGTCCATCCGTGGATGCTCGACCGCCCCATCTGATGTGAAAGGATTCACAAATGCCGCGATGGCATGGACGCCAAAGAGCGGCCATAGGGCGGACGGTCGTCTCGCAAATCACCATGGCTCACCTGTTTAGCATCGACGAAACCTGTTTGTTTTAAAGAAATACGTAGCATGCTTTGGGACAAAAACGTGTTAGGTCATCAGCTATAACAGGTGAATTTCGCATAGAAATTTCTATGGTGTAACGCCTTGCTCAGTTGCATTTTTGGAGTAGAAGCTTTTGTGTTATCAAACACAAAAGAAGGAACGGAAAAATGTCAGATGCAGCAATTTGTTATGTTCGCATTCTGATAATACTATCAACATATTGACGGACCATTATTCAACTTTCACATAGAAGCAATTACATTTACAACTGAAAAGACCAATTTGAGGATCTTTAGGTGTAATGCCCTTACGTTTAGCTTGTGAGTTAGCAACTTCTACAGCGTGCTTAATCTCATTAATTTCTTTGCTAGAGAGCCTTCTCGTATGCCCATGTACAGGACATCGTTCTCGTTCTCCATCACCCGATATTCGCTCTCCTGACATATTGATGCCCTCTTTCTAATTTCTACCGCTTTAAACATAACGCCGTCAGCAACTGCCGGAGTGAGTTGGAAGCTTTTTTACGTCTTTTTGCAAAAAAGAAGACAGTTTACGGAGGTCAGATTGACTGGCCTTGTTAAACATTTTAGAACTTGAGCGAATAACCACTGGAAACCCACTCATTGAAATTTTCCGCCAACAATACCATAGACTCTTTCGTTAAATCGCCGAAAGGTACCCTATAAACTGGCCAGTCTTCTGAACTTATATTATGTGTGGTATCGAAGACAATTGACTCTCCCCCACCATCTGAACCAATAGCAACCAACCCAGGCAAGTATTGCTCGTAGCAATAGGCTTCTGTTAATTCGGATATCTCTTTAGCGCTCCAGAGCACAACTGAGTCATCTGGTTCTTGCACGCCAATCGGAGTTTCTGCCCCATTAGTTTCAAGCAAGAACTTCTTATACTCACTCGGAAGATCTGTTCCTAACCATTTCTCAAGAGCCTGAATGTCTTCAGCACTTGCTGGATTTTCCGGATATTCGAATTTATCTCGATATTTGCTCATAATGCTTAACGCCCATTTAAGGGGCTGATAATCGTTTGCTAAAATTGTGTAGCGAAGCGAAGTCGAGCAAACTGTTAGCAGTCCCGCTTTAAATGCTTGTATGGGTTAACGTTTGGCTAAGGGGCAGGCTTTAACCCATCACTGAGAGCGGAGCGAACGATTTGAACCACTATTTAGGCTATCACAGTTACTCAAGGTCTACACAAACCTGCTTGTGCCATGCAGAAAGATTCGGCCATTCTTCCTTAGTGCTGCCGTTGTGAGACCAATAAATTATCTCACCCGTCTTTGCTATGCAGAAATAGTCGCCATTATCCTCGATGAATGGCAAAAGGTCTCTTGGAAGACCCATGACATTCCAGGCTGTTTCAGCAATGTCAAAGATATCAAGATGGCCAGAGCCGGGTAAAATTACCGCAGGCTCAAAGGTAGCGTTTGCAACATCGCTGCCAGACTTCAAAAATGATCGGTAGTCATCATGAAAACTGATGCCCAGTTTGCTTTCTGCGCTAGCTATTTCAGTATCTGTCGGGTTTCGAAATGGATCGTTATTCATAATTATTGTTGCCTAACGTTAAGCGGCGTCCCAAGCCAATTTTAATTGACCGAGGCGAACAAGTGATACTCTGGTGAACGTTTATCATCAACAAACAATTTAAAATTGCTTGATATCCCTCTTAGATATTGCCAATAAAGGTTAACATAATCATTCACATAGAAACAATTAATTTCCTAAAATTCTATTTTTGCAAAACACAGATTTCCACCGCCAACCATTTCAACCACAGTGAAATACCCTCCGCAAAAAGGACATTTTCAGACATAACTTTCTCACCTGAAATCTATGACCGTCAATTTAGATAATGTCACGCTGATAGAACGGAATGGGGCAATATAACTAAATAGTTCTTTGGGTACTTCCAAATTAAAATGGCGGAAATCTAAGATTTCCGCCATTGTCGGATGATACGTTACTACTTAACATGAGACTCAGTATCGGGCGTTATTGCTCAACACCCCATGCCGACGACTCACCTTGAAAGTGAACATTAGCTAGTATGATACTGCTTTAAAATGCCATCTAACTCGACCGAGGCATGGTGCAGATCATT
The DNA here is from genome assembly GCF_025654545.1 of Shewanella sp. SM20. Lineage (NCBI taxonomy): Bacteria > Pseudomonadati > Pseudomonadota > Gammaproteobacteria > Alteromonadales > Shewanellaceae > Shewanella > Shewanella sp. SM20. The sequence goes on from NZ_JAKKRK010000017.1 coordinate 64,131, forward strand.
AGCTAAGGTCACACTGCGCTGGGCTGTTTGTTTGATAGTTTCCGACTGATGGCGGATTTCATTCAATTGTCCGGCAATGTCGCGAGCGGCGACACTCTGCTCTTCCGCCGAGGCGGCAATTTGGCTGCTCATATCAAATACCGCATTGACCGATTGCGCCATGCCTTGAACATCATCACCGACGGCGATAATCGCACTGCGACCTTCATCGGCCTGATCGACTATTTCCATGGTAATGCTCGATAAACGAGTCGTGCCAGATTGTAAGCCTTCAATCATGGCCTGAATTTCTACCGTGGCCTGTTGAGTTCGACCCGCTAAGGTACGCACTTCATCGGCTACCACAGCAAAGCCACGACCTTGCTCACCGGCACGGGCCGCTTCAATGGCCGCATTTAAGGCTAATAAATTGGTTTGCTGGGAAATACTGTTAATGGTTGTGACCACGGCATCAATACTCGCCGCATCCTTAGACAATTGTTCCACCGATGAAAACGCCGCGCCAATCTTAGTTGAGAGTAAACCAATGCTTTCCACTGTATGGCTAATACGCCCACGACTGGCCAACATTTGGCTTGAATTTTCCTTGGTTTGCAACGAAGTATTACTCGCATTAACAGAGACTTCTTCAATCGCTGAGGTCATTTGCGCCATCGCCACGGCAACGGAATCGAGGAATTGATGTTGGAACCCAATCAGTTTATCACTGGTGGCCGCCTGTTGATTAAATTCATCGGATGCCAATGATAAGGTCTGTGCATTTTTGCCAATGGCTGACACCATTTCACTCATATTGTCGGCGCAGCGATCGATTTCGCGGGCAATCAAACTGAAATCGTCAGTACCAAAGAAGTTTAATCTAAAGCTCAAATCACCATCGGCTAAGCGTTTGATGGCTAAGTACATGTCCCATAATCCACCACCGAGTGAAGTCGAAATCCAGTAACTCAGTTGGAATAAAGGCAACAAGCCCACTAATGCTAACCAGAACATAAAGTTAGCATCGCTACGCGCATCGGCTTCCCACTCATGGACATTCTGTGTCAGTTGTAAGGCTTGACCTGACACACTGGCGCTGGCCGTCACTTTATCCCCTTGACGCTGCGCGTCACTTTGCCTGGAAGTTACAGTTAACCCGTATTGACTGGCAAATTGAGATAAGGCGTCAGCTTCTAGCTTTTGCGCCATTGCAACTTGCGCTAAGGTATCGACGCTAGCTTGAACCCGAGCGATAGAGGCCTGCTCAAGGTTACGGTGCGCATGTTGATAGTTGACAAGCGCCACGGCGGCCGTGATCAGCGCCACCATAGAACACACTACCCAAAACTTTCCGTTGAGACTGAACTTGATCAATATGGCATCAATGGTACGAAACTGGATTTGTTTCATCTTGATAATTCCTAAGAACAAAATGCTATTTGGCACTAAATCAGCAGTATAGCTCAGATTGTCACGACAACTATGTCAGTCATAAGATCTGAGTAGGTATTATGCTAATCAGCGCTAGCAACTTGGTTACGTGTGGCGGCAGACCACTTTTGTGTCAGAGTAACCAACTGCCCTGTTAACAAGCTCATGCTAAAACCTAATAAGCCACCAATGATCAACGACGGCACGACATTGGCCACATCACCCGCCATAGCAAAGGTAATGCAGCAGCCAATAAAGGCGCCAGGAATAAAGCTAAGCTTTTGATAACTTGCCTGTAAACACATGGCCGAAGTGGCTATGCCGGTAAAAATATACCCAAATACGGGCGAAATAAAAAAGCTGCTACCCGAGATAATGAGCCAAGCCCAAAATACACCGGACAGGTTTGTGCACCACGCTATCATCACGCCCTGAAAGCCAGCCTTAGGTTGAGCAAAAAAAGTGCTACAACCTAAAAAGCCGATCCAAGTGACCAGATGAAAAGCATCTGCGACGCCACACCAAATAGCCGCCAATAGGCCGGCAGAAATAGCGACTTGCCAACGATTTTCCATGGATGACCCCTTTAGTAATTCTATTCACGGAAGTTTAATACCCTTGGGCGCTCTAAAATGTGTATTTTGAGGTAGCTTGGGTAAACATATTGGTTAAATTACCTCTATTTTGGTAACAAAAACCTGATCTATTGCTAATTTTCGGCATTAATGCCCGTAAAATCGCTAACAAGCAAATTTTTTGTGGTAAAAAAACGAAAAAAGCGCTTATTAGGCGCTTTTTTGTTCAAACAGCTTTCAGTTAACCCTTCTGCAGTGCCCTACACTCGCAATAGTTTATTCACGGGAAGATCGCGGATCCTCTGCCCCGTCGCCGCAAAAATCGCATTGGTTAAACTCGGGGCAACGGGCGGCACACCCGGCTCACCCACGCCTGCGGGCGGCGCATCGGATGCAATAATGATGATCTCCATATCAGGGGTTTGGGGAAGTCGCAGCAAAGGATAATCGTGGAAATTCGATTGCTGCACTTTACCCTCTTTGTAAGTGATTTCACCCATCAAGGCTAAACTCAGGCCAAATACAATCGCACCTTCTGTCTGTGCTTTTACCCTATCAGGGTTAACTATCGTGCCCGCATCTATGGCTGCGATGGCATTAAGCACTTTAAGCTGTTTATCCTCACTCACTTCCACCAACATAGCCACAGCGACGTAACTCACAAAACTGCGGTGTACAGCAAAACCCCAGCCCTGATTTTTACCCGCCTTGGGCGCCTTAGCTTGGGCTTTTTCGACCGCGTCGATTACCCCAAAATAGCGACTGACGTCCACGGGATGACGATCAAGATCTTCGCCATAGTTGCCATATTTAAACTGTTGGTCGGTAAAGGTCTCACGCCTTGCTTCACCTAATAGGCTACGCCACATTGCAGGGCAAGAAACCTGAGAACGATGAGCCATTTCATCGACAAAACTGCCGACACTAAAACCGTGCTGAATATTACACACAGAGCGCATCCAACCAATACGGCTATGCGCCTGCGCTTTAACCGCTTCGTATCTTAAATTCGGCAAAGCAAAGGGCACATCCACAAAGCCTAAATCCAACTCACCGCCAGAGGGATATTCCACCCCTTCAGCAAAGGTTGAACTGATCGATGGGAATCCCGTACGGGCTAAAAGCGCGGTCGGTTTGTTGCTGGCATCAAACAGTGCCTGATAGGACTGGGCGCTGATAGCATGGTAATAACCGTTTTGAATTTCATCTTCGCGGCTCCAACTCACCTTAATTGGACGCTTGAATTGCTTCGATAACAGCGCGGCTTCAACGCTAAAATCAGGTTTAGATTTACGCCCAAAACCACCACCCAATAGGGTGACATACACTTTAATCGCATCTTCTTCCATACCCAGCGCTGCGGCCACATTTTGCTGGGTACTTTGCGGCGTTTGGGTCGATGCCCAGATTTCACAGCCCTTTTCAGTCACATGGGCAGTAGCAACGGGCGGCTCGATAGAAGAATGAATTAAATAAGGCACGGTATAAACCGCCTTTAACGTATTCGCCTCGGGCCAGTTTTTGATCTCATCACCAACTTGACGCACGACATTACCGCTTTGCTGTACCCGCTCGACCAGTGACTTCAAATAAAGACTTGAATCATGCTGACTGTTGTCGGCCTGAGTCCAAGTGACTTTTAAGGCTTTGCGGCCTTCGAGGGCACTCCACGTGTTTGTGGCGATAACAGCAACACCGCCCAAAGCCTGAAACGCGGGTGCGCCCTTAGCGGCGGGCAAACGATACACATCCACGACACCGGCCACTTTGCGCGCTGCGGTATCATCCAAGCTTGCCACATCGCTCCCAAGCACGGGCGGACGCATGATGCTGGCGTAGAGCATACCCTCGAGTTTGATATCGTAACCATAAATCGCGCTGCCGCTGAACATGGCATCCATATCAACGATTTGGCGTGATGCGCCAATCTGCTTGAAATCTTTAACGTCTTTAAAGGTTAATGACTCAACTGCAGGTACGGACTGCTCTGATGCGGCTAATGCTAACTCGCCGAACTTGGCCGAACGGCCAGATTTAGCATGCAACACTTTATGGTCGGCGGTATGCACCTCGCTCACGGGGACTTTCCAGCGCGCAGCGGCGGCTTGCTCTAGCATGGTTCTTGCCATCGCCCCCATCTGACGCATACGGTCGTAATTTTCGCGAATACTGCGGCTACCGTCAGTGTTTTGGCTGGCATAACGTTTATCGGCTAAGCCTTGAATGGGGACGATTTTATCCCAATCCGCTTCTAACTCTTCGGCTAAGACTTGCAGAATACCGGTTCTGATCCCTTGTCCCATCTCGGAGCGATGGCAAGTGAGGTACACTTTATCGTCTTCACCAATGGCAATAAACAGATTCAGCCGCGCTTCTTTATCCTGCGCCAGCGCCATAGGGCTCCAAGTTAATCCACTCGCCCCTAATGCTAATCCGCCACCCACTGCGCCAAACAGTTTTAACACATCGCGGCGGCTTAAATTTTCTACGGCAGTAAAAGTACTCATATTAACCCTCCTGTTTGGCATAGTTTTGCAGTGCTGCTTTAATCCGCGGATATGTGCCGCAGCGGCAGAGATTACCCGACATGGCCGAGTTGATTTGTTCTGCAGAAGGTTTAGGATGCTGCGCCACTAACGCCGCAGCCGACATCAATTGGCCCGCCTGACAATAGCCGCACTGGGGCACGTTATGTTCGGCCCAAGCATTTTTAAGCTTTTGATTATCTAGCCCTTCAATTGTTGTCAGACGTTTTCCCTGTGCCTGCCCCAAACTGGTTAAACAGGCGCGTACGGGTTGGCCGTCTAAATGCACAGTGCAAGCACCGCATAACCCTGCTCCACAACCATATTTAGTGCCCGTGAGCCCTAAAATATCCCGTAACGCCCACAGGATTGGCATTTTAGGATCGGCATCTAAGGTAAATGATTTACCGTTGATGAAAAGTGTTTGGGTGGAAGCGGCGGTACTGGCTTCCTTGATAACTGCAGTGGTTGATAATACTTCTGCCATAACTCACTCCTTAAGTGCCAACCACGACGCAAGATCGGCTTGGGTATCAATATCAATTGCGGCGCGGGGTAGTGTTATAGCGACTAACGCTCCCCGCTGTGCTTGTTGTTTTAGAATCGATTTCGCCCCGCGGTCACCACTCAAGTGAGTGAACTGCGGTAATGTAGAGGCATTAAAAATAGCAGGTACGCCTAAATCATCCAAATAATGGGCGGCAACGTCTTTACCGGTTTCATACCATGTCAAAATCAGTTGTCGATAATCGTCTGCACTCAAGGCCACTTGGTCTGCCAATGTCAGCAGCATGGCATCAAAGCCCTGCTCCTTGGCATAGCTTGCCGCCAAACTCACCGAGGATGCCAAGCCTGTCTGCCACTGTGGATTAACTAAAATATCAAAGGGTTGGCGGGAATGAAGCTCGACTAATAATGGTTGCAGTATGTGCTGGTGAGCACCGAGTATGACTAACAAAGGCGTATGCTGGGGCGAATGTGTGTCTTGGCGCTCCAAATCTAAATCTTGGCAATAAAGCTGTTGTAAAAGCTCAACATGGGTGCAAATGATGGCTTGCTCGCGAGTTTCTGTAGCGCTAAGTGATGGTATAAGCTGCGCTAACTTAACTCCCTCAAAGCGCTTACTTTCACCCGCCGCAAGTACCACGTTCAACAGCCGCTTGGATGAGCATGGCGCCTGCGCTGCCGACTTTGGCACTGCCGAACTGGGCTGTCTCGAACCGGGCAGTGTCGACGTTAGCGCAGTGGGCTTTTGTACTGGCGGCAACGTCATCAACGCATTATCTCATCGAGATGTTTTAAAGTCGCACCATGGAGCACCCCGTGGCACTGGGCCAAAATACTTAACGCCACTGCGCTCGGTAACTCGCCGCCAAGGGCAAGCCCCGCGGGAGCAGAAAATACCCCAGTAAAAGATTCAGCACTGAGCCCTGCCATTCCAAGCACTTTATCCCGTCGATGGGCAGGACCAAGCAAGGCGATATAGGCTAGCGGATGCGCTTGAATGACCTTTAATGCCGCAGCATCTAAGCCCAAGTTATGGTTCATCACCACGGCGCAATCCAATTGAGCGATATGATTCGCGGTTAATTCCCCCGCGGTCAGTTTCACTATATGGGCATGGGGGAAATCCGCAGCTCTAGCATAGGCGGTACGACCATCGAAAACAGTCACTTGCCAACCTAAAGTGTGGGCCATGGCGGCAATGGGCTTAGCATCGATACCACCGCCAAAGATCCCAAGATGGAATCTTGGTCTCAAGGGAATAATCAATGATTCTCCCGCGTCTTGGGTGAAGACGCCCGTGCGAACAAAATCGCTGGCGGGGAACGGCATCAACTCCTCAGAATAAAACGCAGCGTGATACTGGCGCGCATCCGTCCCCGCTTTGACTAAAGGTAATTGGTAAAAACCCGACCGACCGTGGCGAAATGCCTGCACTAGCTCAACTAAGCCAAGATCATGATTCTCTTTTAGCAGAGGGATCAACATGATATCTACTATGCCACCACAACCGAGTCGATAGCTGGCATCGGACTCATCGCTTGCATCATAGGTGACACACATGACTTGCTTAGTCTGCATGGCATTTTGAGCATGGCGACGTAAATCGGCTTCTAAACAGCCGCCACTTAACATACCCACACCTTGACCAAACTCATGGAACAACATCATGGCACCGGGTTTACGATAAGCCGAACCTTGAATTTGGGTGATCACCGCAAGTACCCAAGCGTCATCCGCCAGTGGTAGCCAATGCTCTAGTAAATCTTCGATTTGGTGATCCATCCGCAAGGACTCCATTGGGTTAGGGAGATTTAAAAAATTTAATGCGCTTATCGCTATAGAAACTATCACAGTTAATAACGCAGCTATCGACGTCTATTTGTCATCAAAACTTGACGCAAGTTTTATCAGCAAATAAAACCGCTTCGTCAAACGCTCGCATTAAACATATGGACAACCAAGTTAGCAAAGGCGTGTGCGTATTGAAAGGAGTAATAGATTTCAAAAAGTGTTGAAGCATAAAATATGTTCAGGGGAAGTTAAAGAGGAAGAATTGACGTCCATGTCTGAGTGGCGTTTGTTCGCAAATCAACCACATTTATCTAAAACTGGTATTCGCCCGCCTTAGTGCGCAGTATCTGTGATTGGTTGTCTAGACTAATGGATGTCGATTCAATCTGTTCGATAATCTGTGATACTTCACGGGAATTATCGCGGATCACCATCATGCTCGAAGCGATTTCTTTAGAAACTAAGGATTGTTCTTCGGTTGAAGCGGCAACCTGAGTATTGATCCCATGAATCGCTTCCGTACTATGGCGAATATCCTCAAATACTGCCACGATACGTTGCAGTTCTACCCCCGCCTTTTGCATTAGCGTCGCCGCTTGAGTCACTGATGTACCCACTTGATTCGTACGGCTTTGAAGGCTTGCGACAATATCATCGATTTCCTTGGTGGAATCTTGAGTGCGCTGGGCTAATGATCGAACCTCATCAGCTACCACTGCGAAGCCTCGTCCTTGCTCACCGGCCCGCGCGGCTTCGATCGCGGCATTCAGTGCCAGCAAATTCGTTTGCTCAGCAATCGCCTTAATCACACTCAACACATTGCTGACTTGGGTACTTTCGTTCACTAGATGTGACATAGAGTCTTGAGTATTCCTAAACTCAGTTTCTAATACCGACATGGCTTTCAGCGCTTCCGATACTGTCTGTTTACCTACAGTGACATGCGTTTCATTTTCGGCGGCGCGGCTTTCAGCATTCGAAGTGCTCTCACTCACATGCACTAAGGTCGTGGTCATTTCTTCCATCGCACTGGCGCTGGCATCCAGTTCTCTCGCCACCCGATTTGAGCTTTCACGCGAAATTTGAATTGATGCTTTAGTTTGCTTAGCTAAATCAGCCACCTCTTTTGCAATGCCATCCGTCGTCGATAATGAACTGGCAAGGGAAGAGATAAACAAGTTGATTTGATTAACGATTTCGCCAATTTCCCCCTGAGTCGTAACAGAGATCCGCCGCGCAAGATTTTTAGAACGCTGAATATCGAGCAATTCAACACAAGTCTGCACTAAGGGAGTCACAATCCTGCTCTTAACGATAATAAATCCGCCAACGGCGGCTAAAATCACGATAAATAACACCAGTTGGGACCAGTTTAATGCCGCATGCAGGGAGTCGAGTCGGTTATTCACATCACCATCAGTACGTTTATTCAATGCTGTAAAAAACTCATCAATCGGCTGCATGATCTTAGCTTTTTCTCTGTGGTATTGGTCGCTATGTAATAACTCCCTCGCCATAGTTAAGTTAGGCTCACCTTTGATCGTGTAAGTTTGGGTGTTGGGATCCATAAAAATACCTTTAACGGCATTCATGGCTTTCACTTCGAGGGCAACTAACGCATCTGAGTTTTGCTGAGCTTGTTCAAGGTAACGGAATTCTTCATCAGAAAAACCGAGGGACTTCATTTGCGTGTTTATCGCAATGCTAGCACCGTCGGGTTTTGGCTTATCGCCATAGCTCAGCACCAAATCCCAGTAAATCTGGTGATATTTTTCAGGTCTAGACTTTTCACCATTACGGATAGCCAAAATATCCATATACATTTTTTCGTATTTTTCATCACCCGTAACAGCGTAAGTTCGAGCGAGACGCGTTAGGTCATCGGAACTTTGTCTTAACTCATCGGCGACTTGATAGGACTGATATCGGACGCTAGCCGCATCATTAAAGAGATCGATTTTAGACTTAACATTGAAGCTCAATACCGCAGAAATCACGGCACTCGCGACTATGGTCGAAAAGACCACGCTCATCATTGTTTTTGTTTTCATACTTACCCCAGTAGACGGAAGAACTGCTTTAAGTCTAGAAGGAAAAACAGAAAACATAAAAAAGGTTGGTTTATTAGCTGAAATAATCATTTGATTTGCGAGTGATTATCGCTCACAAATCAAGCAATGCTGAATGGCGTCTCAATTACAGTAAAAGTTGGTCCGCGACAAAGGGGTTATGCTCGCGCTCTTCGCCAAAAGTCGACATAGGACCATGCCCAGGAATGAATTCAACCTCGGCACCTAAGGGCCACAGTTTTTCGGTGATCGAGTGAATTAAATCCTGATGATTTGATTGGGGGAAATCGGTGCGACCGATAGAACTTCGAAACAAAATATCCCCCACCCACGCCAACTTAGATTGGGCAGAGAAAAGTGCAATGTGTCCCGGCGTATGCCCAGGGCAATGCAGCACAGATAAACTTTGCTCGCCCACTTTAACAATATCGCCATCCTGTAGATATTGATCCGGTTCAAAGGCATTGCAATGGGGAAAACCAAAATTTTGGCTTTGCTTAGGTAAGTTATCAATCCAGAATTTATCGGCAATATGCGGGCCAATAATCGGCACATTGGCGGCTTTCGCTAAGGCTTTAGCACCACCGACATGATCGATATGCCCATGGGTAAGGAGGATTTTTTCGAGGACGAGTCCAAGTTTCGCTACTTCGTTTTGGATCCTGTCAATATTCCCGCCGGGATCCACAACTGCAGCACGCTTGGTTTTTTCACACCAGATCAAGCTGCAATTTTGCTGAAAAGGTGTCACTGGAATAATCTGATACTTCATAGCTTCAATCTCGTGTTATCCATAAGCGATAGATTACGCTAAGAAACTCATCATGGCTCAAATTTGTATCCAAAAAATTGATCTTCACCAAAAGCTAATCAAATAATCCTAGCTTACGACATAAACTATTTTGTCTATACCCAAGTTAGCTGAAGATACGCGTTTCAGGTAGCCTAGGTTACTGCATCTTCAGCTTATTTGGGTATACAATCTGCCAATCACAATAACATGATCCTCTGCCATTAAGGTTGTTTGATGAAACCCGATATTATTCTCGCCGGAGTGCTGGCGAAGAAACACACTTTTACCTTGCCCCTCAACTATCAAAATCCAATTGCAGAGCAAATCCAAGTGTTTGCCAGAGAACTCTGTAGCCCAGAAAACAAAGATAAAAAACTACCTTATATCGTATTTTTTCAAGGCGGCCCTGGATTTGCGGCCATGCGTCCCGCCAGCAACAGCGGCTGGATCCGCCGCGCATTAAAAGAATATCGAGTGTTATTACTCGATCAACGTGGTACAGGCTTATCAACACCGATTAATTACCAAAGCTTGCAACACTTAGATCCCGCAGCTCAAGCGGATTACCTAAGCCATTTCAGGGCTGACAATATCATTCGTGATACCGAAACGATTCGTGCCCAGCTTTGTCCCGCCGATAAGTGGGCAATTCTCGGCCAAAGTTTCGGGGGATTTTGCGTGTTACATTATTTAAGCGCCGCCCCTCAAGGCGTCAGCGAAGCCTATATCACGGGTGGCATACCATCATTAACCCGTAGCAGCGACGACGTCTATCTTGCGACTTATCAACGCGTACTGGCGAAGAATAAACAATTTTTCCAACGCTTCCACGATGCTCAACATCTCGTCACTCGCTTAGCAAAACATTTGCTTGAAAATGAAGTGTATTTGGCAACGGGTGAACGCCTCACGGTTGAAATGTTGCAACTGCTGGGTATTAATATTGGAATGGAGCAAGGACCTGAATCGGTTTATTATTTGCTTGAACAAGCCTTGATCAACACGGCTTCAGGGACAGTCGTTAACCCGTTATTTTTAAATCATTTCGGTCAAATGCTCGATTACAACACTAACCCGATTTTTGCCCTGTTGCATGAAGCCATCTACTGTCAACACTCGGCTTCACAATGGTCGGCACACAGGGTTAGACAGCAATTCCCCGCCTTTAACTATCAACAAGGTAAACCGTTTTTATTCACAGGTGAGATGATATACCCATGGATGTTTGACCAATTTAGTCACTTAGTGCCGCTTAAAGCCGCGGCAGAAATCCTTGCCCATAAATCAGATTGGCCAACACTTTACAATCTAGAGCAACTGGCACAAAACCGAGTCCCTGTTGCAGCGGCCATTTACAGTGAAGATATGTTTGTAGAGATGCAATACAGTTTAGAAACCACAAAACAAGTTGGCAGGCTAAAGTATTGGTTAACATCAGAATATGAACATAACGGCATCCGCATGGATGGAGAACGCATACTGGATAAGCTCATCAGCTTAAACCGAGGCGACACCCTAAGATAAATATGAGCTTTAAGGGCTAATTAAGTTAATGCTGAGATTATATGCCTGCTCCTCATCAATTGAGTGATTTTGGCAAGCTTTAACGACCCATTTCCGTATGAGTAAACCGTTTTGGTTTACTCTTTTTTTTGCAAAAAATGCACTCACCTTCGGCGAGTGCATTGCCCAATAAAATAGACGACAAAGCAAAGTGACAAAATCTTAAAACTATCGCTTCATTTTAGGATAAGTAAATTCATGACATTGATTACAATAAACTTTGCTTTCTTTATGTTCTTGATGACAGTAGGTACATGGTAAATCAGAACCGTAATGTAAACTGTCATGGGGATTGGGCTCGACCGAATGCCCCGCGTCTTCAGGTCGCTTAGTCAGTTTAGCCACATCCTGAGGAGAACCATGGCAGTTAGCGCACACTGCGGCATCAGGTATGGTCTTACGCTTTACATCACCATGACAGGCAGTACAGTCGACCTGACCATTTTCACTTGTCATCACATCCTTATGATAATCCTTAATATTCATCGCATTTGTTGTTATTGGCAGCATGAACATGCAACCAAGTAAAAGTGTATATAAGGGTTTTAACATCAGACTCTTCCTATAGCGGGGCATATTGCCCCGCATAACATATTAATAATTTGCGATAAATTCAGTTGAAGTTTGGATATCAGGCGTGAATGGGCGATCTTGAGCAACAAATGGCACTTTTTCTCGGTAAGCCTTGTACATGGCTTCGGTCGCTTTACCTAAATGAAGATCTGGAGTGGCCAACTTACGTAAATCAATCGCTTGACTTGAATGCAGCAACTCTAAACCGTAGATCACACGTGTGTTGTCAACAATCTGGATCAAATTGTCCGCAGCAAGCTTGAGGTTAGTGAAAGTATCTTCAATTCCCCCCGCAATTGAGATCCCATCAAATGACACTGGGGTCGCCAACTGTTTATTACGAACTTGCATATCTACAAACACTTTTTGAATCGCGCCAAAAGCATGACCATTATTACCTGGAGCACTTAAAAAACGGGGTAAGTTAGTAAAATGGTCATCAGATAAATGGATGGTGCGCATAACACTGTTATGGGATACATGTGTCAGAGCGACACTCAAGTTTTGTACTGCCAATGCAACAGGCAAAGGTTCAAAGTTCGTGGTTGGAAACACACCACCTTGCCCTTCGACGATATACTTAGCAACCTGTGGAAACTTCGCATACTCATTCGATGCGCCAACAATAACTGCAGGGTTATCATCCGAATGATTTATTTGAATATTTACCACATCATTCAATTCTGCTAACGCTTGTTCAGCACTGGCTAACGTGTATGCTGTCGTTCGGTAACTGAGAGGGTCCTGCAAAGGACGTTCATCATTAAGCTGCCATAAATAACTGCCATCTAACTGTTTTAGAATGTCACTTGTGCTGGCTTTAATATAAGGGAAAGGACGAATATCATTGGTTTGTGGTAAAAATGGCGCCACGTTACCATTTAATCCCTCAAGGCTTAAACCAAATAGCGTTGGCGAGATAGAGAGTAATTGCTTGGCCTCACGGTAACCTTGCATCGCATAAGCAACTGAAAACGAATTGTTAGACAGAATTGATAGCGCATCTTTACCCATAGGCACAAGTGGTGTAATTCCGGCATCCGCCATAGCATCTTTACTGCTAACACGTTGTCCTTTGTAGAATACTTCCCACTCACCCACCATAGCTAACCCGACATGGGATGAGAGCAAAATATCCGCTTCACCTACAGTACCGTGGGCGGGGATGACTGGCGTTAACCCTTTGTTAAGGTATGCCTCATAGAGTTCAGCCACAACAGGTTGCACCCCTGTTTGTCCCGCGAGCATAGTATTTAAGCGTACCGCCAAGGCTAATCGAGTTAACCGAATCGGTGCAGCGTCACCGACGCCAGCACTATGAGCTCGAAAAGTGCTGTAGTTAAAGTTACGTGATGCCTCAAGCACTTCATCACTTAACTTGCCATTGGCATCAAATAACTTGTGATCTTTGTTCAAACCAACGCCCACAGTAAGACCATAAACAGGCTTACCTAAACGAGCCGCTTCCATTAACAAACTATTAGCTTTAACGAGTTGGGTTTTCGCTTGAGATGCAATCTTGACTTTAGCGCCATCGGCGATTGCCCATGCTTGTTCTTGCGTTAAATGTTTACCATCGAGGACAACGTGCTCCATCGCTAAAGCACTCCCAGAGAGTAAGCTTAAAGTAAGCGATGCCATCAACACTGATTTATTCATTACCATTCTCCAATACATTGTAATTTTTAATAAAATCTAATTATGCTTGCTTAAGCACCGCCGCCTTTGCCGCGGCACAATTTCGGCCCGCGTTGCGACCAGTAACAACGCCCTCTGCGACAGCACATGCGCCTAAACGGCTAGCACCGTGAATTCCTCCGGTTGCCTCACCTGCGGCATACAGCCCTGGAATGGCTTGGTTGGTGACTAAATGCAGTACTTCTGATCGGGTATTCACTTTAACGCCGCCCATGCAATAGTGAACTTTTGGCCACATACGAACGGCATACCAAGGCCCTTTATCTAGCACAATGGCTTCTTGCAGAGGACGTGCGAATTCTTTATCAACACCATTTTTTACCGCTTCGTTCCAACGGGCGACTTGAGCTTTTAGTGCTTTGGCTGGCATACTATAAATAGCAGCAAGTTCGTCTAAGGTTTCTGCTTTACTAATCACCTTATATTTCAGTCCCCAATCTAAGGTTTGCGCCTTACTAGCCCCTTCTGCATTAGTGAAACCAATAGGATAAACAGGCTGACCATGTTCATCACGGCGAGTCATGATAGCGTCAGCTCTCGCTTTACGATCTGCAAGTTCATTGAAAAAACGTTCACCAGTGCGCACATCCACCACAATACCGTGGGGATAGGTCGCAATCGTGTTGAACTGGGATGCAGTACCAAAGCCTTTTTCATCGGGAGATGCCCATGGGCCGAGTTGAATTTGGTCTAAATGAATAGGGTTAGCACCTAAGAGCATCATTTGCTTTAGGGCTTCTGAAGTTGCACCAGCATGATTGGTGGAATCTAAGTCGTTATTTAACTCAGGTAGTTGCATCATGCGATATTCAATATCGCGACCAAAGCCCCCCGTTGCCATAACAACACCACGGCGCGCGCCTATGCGACGTATTTTACCGGTTCGCTCATTAGGGAAATAAAAACCTTCACGAACTTCGACCCCAATCACGCGACTATCGAGATCTTTCACAAAGCTTTCGAGCTTGGTCTGATTTCTCATCACCACGCCTTTATCTCTCGCGGCGTTAATCAGCGGTCTGATAATACCTGCCCCTGAACTTTCAACGGTTTGCAAGACTCGTTGTATTGAGTGTCCACCAAAATGCTGCACAAAAGGTTTCCACTTAACCCCATGTTCAATCAACCACTGACAGGATTCAGCCGTGCCATTACACACCAGTTTTAACATCTCAACATCGTTCATGCCCCGACCTGCTCGCATCATATCGGCGACCATTTCATCGACAGAATCCTTAATGCCTGCTTGTTTCTGCAACTCAGAACCCGCCACAGCCATGGCACCGCCATTGATAGTTGAATTACCACCAAAGACTGGCATCTTGTCCACAACTATAACGCTCACACCAGCCTCTCTAGCTTGTAATGCCGCAGACATCCCAGCAAAGCCGCTGCCAACGACCAGCACATCTACAATCTCGTCGAATGCTTCAGGAACAGCATCGCAACTTGCTGTTGCAGGTAAGGCTATTGCAGCCCCAAAGCCCGCAGCCATCACAGCCCCACCTTTTAGCAACTGCCGACGGCCCGTATCAATATCTTGAGTTTTACTCATGCTTACTTCCTTCAATAATGGCTGGAACTTGTCAGCATGGAAGTGCATGCGCTGTGCCAAGCACCTAAAAAGAGGTAATTAAGTGGGGAACTTTGATTGGAGGCACGGAATCACGAAATATAAAGATCTACAATCACGATACTTAATGATTAACATGAAATATCAATGGAAAAACACTTTTATCACGAATCGACACTGAGATTATGCAGTAGCCTACAACTCGAAAAGTCCCTGCAAAGTTACTTCGAGTTTATTCGGGATGAACTGCCTATTGATGGGCTATTTATTAATATTTTTCGCAAACAATTTAATGACATACAATTTATTGCTCATGTCAATGCTAATCAATCATGTACCTTAGATAGGCAAATATCTATCCCTGAAGAACTGGCTAAGTGCTTAGATGATCCTCAACGCCCACGCGTGAGAATTGTTAATGATATTGAGCACGACCCAATCACTGCTTTAGTTGCGCCTAAGGTGATCAGTGGTATTCGTTCGCTGATCATTTTGAGAATGTCTATCGAAAATACCCACCTTGGGATAGTCGGATTTTATGCCAAAACGACAGGCGTTTTTCGCCCTCGTCATGCTGATTTAATTGCTCCGCATATGCATGCATTAGCCTTGATCACTGCACTAAATCTACGCGGACGTAATTTACTTAAAGAAAATGAAGCACTCTCAAAGCAGAATGTGAGTCTTCGCAGAACACTGGATGTCCAGAATGGCGTAGTGGGAGCCAATTCAGGCTTGAAACACGTCATGCAGCAAGTGCAATCTATTGCCAAGATTAATACGACCGTCCTAATGCTGGGTGAAACGGGGTGTGGAAAAGAAGTGATAGCCAATGCTATTCACGAACTTTCTGAACGTTCAGATAAGCCCTTTATCAAGGTCAACTGCGGCGCCATTCCAGATACTTTGATTGACTCCGAACTCTTTGGTTATGAAAAAGGGGCATTTACTGGGGCTGAGTCCCGTAAAATTGGCTACTTCGAACAAGCCAATGGCGGCACTATCTTCCTCGATGAAATTGGTGAGCTACCACTATCCGCACAGGTTCGATTACTCCGTGTACTTCAAAATAGCAGTATTACCCGTGTAGGTGGGCATGATGCTGTACAGCTTGATATTCGTATAGTGGCTGCCACCCATAGAAATTTACAAGCTATGATACACAGAGAAGTGTTTCGGGAGGATCTTTGGTATCGCTTAGCTATATTCCCTATTGAAATCCCTTCATTAAGACAAAGACGTACAGACATTCCTTTACTCGTACAGCATTTTATCGAGCAACTGAGTTCAAAGTTCAACCTGCCTCAATTACCAAGAGTTACACCGGAACAATTGAATATTCTGAATCAATACGCTTGGCCAGGAAATGTCCGAGAACTCATTAACGTGCTCGAACGGGCGATAATACAACAACCTTCAGGACCGTTAGATTTTGGCTTCCTTGCTCCACATCAGGGTGAGGAAATTACGACCCAAGCAAATCAAACCGTTATCATAGATCCAAACTATGCGAGCAATAAACTTGTGCCCCTTGATGTTATGACCAGAAAATATATTAGTCATGCACTGCGGATTACAGGTGGAAAACTCTATGGTCCAGGAGGTGCGGCTGAGTTATTGGACATCAATGCCAATACCCTGCGCAGCAAAATGAAGAAACTGGGGATTGTATAATCTTTCAAGGCTAACGAGTGCTCTATAACAAAAATAGAAAGCATCGGTTAACAAAGTGCATAAATAACAAAGGTCACATAAGTGACCTTTGAAAAATTAATGATAACCATAGGATCTAGAAGAAATAACGGATTCCCACCGCATAGTTGTTATCTTGTAGATCTTCATAGGCTTTATCATCCATACTGCTGAAATCTATTTTGGCCTCAACGTACATAATTGTGTCGCGGCTATAGCGATAATGCAGACCTAACACTGCAAATTGGCGTGTCCATTTTCCTTGGATCGCAGTATCTACATCGGTATCAAGATCTTGATATGTCAGTAATACTGTTGGAACGAAACCATTATCATACTGATAAGCAACAATAAACTCTGCTCCAGTTGAATCATATAAATCTCCACCCACTAATTCGTTTTGCTCACTCTTATGGGCGTTAAAACCTACGTATAAACCGTCAGCATCACGACCTGGAGCATATTGATAGAAACTACCGTATTGGGCGCCAATACCAATAATTTGATTAGTGTTATCAACCTCTTGGCCTGCAAGATTTCCGGTAAAATCACCACGATTAAATCCCGCTAGCACTTTAAATTTATCAGTAAAGTTGTAAGTTACACTTGCACCGTAGCTAGGTTCGAAACTCAATTCGGAACCATCTTTCAAGGGAGCACCACTGCCATCATACAAGGCAACATCGCTATTTTGTTTAGAGGCATACTGCACTGCGACATGTAGATTACCAAAAGTATTACGATATTGCAGCGCAGCATCGGCACGTCCTGCCCCTGTTAAACCACCGTCACCGAAGGTATAGGCCCCCACTGACCACCCCGTAAAAGCATTGAGCACATCGGTTGTGTAAGCAACATCATAGTAAGCCCCCCATTGCTTACCAAAACTGATCTTTCCCCATTTCTCATGGGACATCCCTACATAACCCAATCGATTGAATAAAAAATCTGAATTTTTAGATGCAGATAACTGACCGCCACCTTGGCCTTGCGTGTATATAAGGCCGTCATCACTGGTCACCATATTGATACCCCATTCCGTATGGGCAAAGGAGCTCCAGCCATTTTTCTCTTGACGGTCAAAACGAAAACCAACACGAGAAAAATTATCTATAACAGAAGTTTCATGACCATCATTTAACGCAGCAAACCCTAACCAACCTATCATGTTAACGCTGTTAGTTTGGTCATTATACAACTCAACGGCTTGAGCAGGTCCCATTAACAATAAGCTTGGGATCATCAAAGCGAGCAATGTCTTTTTCATTTCATCTACCTTTAAATTCAGCGAAACCATATATAATCACATGATTTATTTGATATATTATTTTCCCCAATCAATAGTAAGCAGGTTATATGCCACCGGGAGGAAAAGCTGAAAATCAAGGTGTTTTTTAGATACGGATCAGGCAATCTCGAAATATCGTGATTATCGGTTGTTAAATACCGTTAGATAAATTAAATGTCGTTATTACATCAAGAGACAATAACGACATATATGCAACAAGTGTGTCATTACACTGCTGTTGTAGATTTACGGCTATTAGAAGCTGAACGACTGGTTGATCGAGTTACCGAACTTTTGGAACTAGTCTTTTGGGAAGCATATTTGTTGGAACCATCGTTTTTTGTTGTACCTATACCTTTCGCTGAACTTGATTTTTTAGAGTACGACTTACGATAACCAGATTTATTACTTGCCGTTTTACGATAACCTTGGCCTTGTAAACCATTAAGCGCGGTTGGCAGTTGTGCGCCTGCATTCTGGATAAGCGTGGATAAGGTGCCGAGCAGTGGCTGCATAAAGGCTTGATAAGAGGTTTCTTTATGGCAAATGCCGTTCAGGCTCGCTTCCCAAAGCGCTGTCATATCCGGCGTAGTCGCACTCGCGGGCAAGCTGTTAATCAATCCTTTCCCCACGTCTGTCGAGACAATAGATTTACCTAAGCGTTGTAAAAAACCGCGTTTGAACAGCAATTCGATAATACCTGCACGGGTAGCCTCTGTACCTAATCCGTCGGTTTCTTTAAGAATTTTACGGATCTCAGGATCGGTCACATAACGGCTAATACCCGTCATAGCACCGAGTAAAGTGGCATCGGTAAAGGCCTTTGGTGGTTGAGTATTTTTCTCCAACAATTCGCCTCGAGTACAATGCAAAGCCTGTCCCAATTTCAAAGGCGGTAATTGGCCGATAAAATCGTCATTCTCCTCATCGTCCTTACCTGTGCTTTCTTCCGTCGACTTGTTGCCACTCGCCTTACTGCCATTTGGCTCTTGGCGGGCAAAGAGTTGCTTCCAGCCGAGGGATTTATCCTGACGCGCCTTGGTATTAAATAAGCCACCCTCGATTGTCACTTGCACTGTGGTTTCACTGTAACAATAAGCCGGATAAAACTGTGCTAAGTACTGGCGAGCAACATGAAGATATAACTGCCTCTCACGCTGACTCAAGCTAGATAAGTTAGCCGTCTTCTCAGTGGGGACGATTGCGTGATGGGCGTCCACTTTTTTATCATCCCATGCTTTAGATTTAAGACGGGGATCGGGTACATCAGCACCTTGCAATAACTCAGTAGCACCGTCACTTATCGCCTTAAGTACCGAAGGCGCAAGATTATGTTGCTCAACGGGTAAATAACGACTGTCGGAGCGTGGGTAAGTAATGAGTTTATGACGTTCATACAAACTTTGGCAGGTATCGAGCACATCCTTAGCACTCATACCAAACCGTTTCGCCGCATCAATTTGCAACGCGGATAAGCTGTAGGGCAATGGTGGATTCTGTTTCTTGTCCTTAGCCACTAATTGAGTGACTAAGGCGGATTTATCACTGATGCGACTCACCACATTTTGCGCTAACCCTCTCGCTAACACTCGTCCTTCTTCATCCATATAGGGCTGACAAGCTTCGCTAGGTTGCCACTTGGCGCTGAAGGTTTCTTGCTTCTCGGTCGCCAAATGCGCCAGTACTTCATAAAAAGGTTTAGATTGAAAGTGAGCAATCTCTTCATCACGGCGCACCACTAGCCCAAGCAATGGCGTTTGTACTCGGCCGACGGATAACACGCCTTGATAACCGACCTTTTTACCTTGGATGGTGTACGCACGCGTCATATTCATGCCATAGAGCCAATCGGCTCGACTGCGGGCTAAGGCCGATGTGGATAAAGGAATAAACTCGCGATTACTGCGTAGCTGCGTTAGAGCCCGTTTTACAGCTTGTGGGTTTAAGTCACTGATCAGTAAACGCTGGGTTTGATGTAGCTTGTCCCCCGTCACGCCAAAATAGGCAATCACTTCATCCACGAGTAACTGCCCTTCACGGTCAATGTTACAAGTTTTATTTGCAAAAATATTTAAAATATTGTTTTTTGGTAATTTTTTAATAAATTCACACATTCTTAGATTTTCATTAAAAAAATTAAAAACAGAACCTGAATTATGAACAGCCTCGACTAGCTTCGCCCTGTAACTAACTTAGCACTATTTACATGATAAATAACATCAAATAGAGATTTTCAAGCTAAACCCACAAACAATAGCATAAGTGTCTAACCGTTCAAAACTTACCCGTTCTGGATACTTCTCTATTCTCAATACGCTACTAAGTGATAATCCCATTTTTTCCGCAATCTGTGCACGACTTAAACCAGCGTGTTTCCTCATACCTATGAATGCAGCTGACAATTCCTCTTTGCGTTGTTCTGCTAAGTAAGCTCCTAACACTTCATCATTTTTAAAAGCTTCAGCTTTTAGAGCGGCGAAAGACCCACCTTTAACTGCGTTCAACTTAGTCATAAAATCTCCATTTGGTTTTGAAAATTTACGAAGTTATTCATATCACATTTCTTGAATTCTTTTTAATGCAGCTAACTTACCTTTTAACAATAACATACGCATATTTCCTTCATTAACAAATTCTAAAATGGAGTTTGTTTTTTGAGGATATTGCTTCATTAAGCGCTGATATTCTTCAAGCTCAGATTCGACCACTATAGACTCAGTTTCATACTCATTTTGGAGAGTTTGCATATCAAACCTAAATTGATTGTACCTATTGATTTTGTTTAGCTTTAACTCCATCGAACTTGTCTGAACGACCCGAGTTTTCTTTATAAAATTAGTATGTTTAAAATTCAGTGATTTACTGTAAATTGCTTTGATAGGACTTGGATTAGCATCTCTAACTAACAAATTCTTCTTAACTAAACCACAAATCTGCTTGTAAACGAGCACTCTCGCCTCAAAAGGATCCCAGAAAATATTGTTGCAAGCTAGCAGCTCATTACGCAATGAAGTCACTGTAAAATGGTTTAGGTTCTTTTCAATGAGAAGGGGCGTTGTTGCCTAAATCAATCTTAGGAATGCCTTTTCCTAAAAGGGTTCCTGGTATTAATTGACCCTCTGGCGAATAGGCATACCCAGTCCTATGACTTTGTTCATCACTTTCACACCAGCCAGTGCCTCGCCGACTTGGCCGTTGTAGTCCCGCAGGCTCAATTTCGGGCTAATCAGTTGCTTGTAACGATACATAGCTGTTTCTGACAGGGAGCGTTGGTGATAGTCATTCTCTTGTTTC